>JACPAS010000023.1 GCA_016180665.1 Microcaldota archaeon | reverse complement strand
TTATGTTTGGAATTTGCCCTGTTTTAGAATTTAATTCGTGAAGCCAGCGAATTGAGCTCAACTCTTCTGCACCAACTTTTTTATGCAATTCAACATAGCCGGAATCCTCTAATTTGAACTTCTGCTTTTTCAGGTTTTCAAGTTCTGAGTTTTTATTTGAAATTGTTTTAACTTCTAGAAGAGCTGCTGCGGCTTTTATTCCAAGTGCGGAGGCAGGTTCCGAAACTTTAAATGAGGGCTCTGAATCTGCAAACTGCTTTCCGGAGTATTTCTCCCTTAATTTTTCCAATTCAACCGGCTCTATTTTCTTAAATAGAATTTCTACTTTTCCAATTTCATGATTTTCTAAATCGAGCATACCAAGGTCTTTCCATTTTTTTTGCTTCGTATTTAATTGGTTAAAGATTGCTGCCGACGTTGAAGGAAGATAAGGCTCGACAAGAATCGCTAAATCTTTTATTTGATTTGCAAGAACAAACAGCACAGCATCAGCTCGCGGTGGATTTGATTTAACTAATTCCCATGGTTTATTATCCTGGAAATATTTGTTTGCATGCTTGGAAACAACCATTATTTCATGGAGCGCATCTTTAATCTGGACCTTTTCAAGCAAGAATGTTATTTGTGAATAACGTGCTTTCTGGTTTTCTAGGAATTGCTCGTCTTCTTTACTTAATTTTCCTTTTGGAATTTTCCCTTTGAGGTTGTTTTGTATGAATATTAAAGTCCGGTTTACTAGGTTACCAAGGTTTGCTACTAATTCATTGTTCAGTTTTTCCCCGAAATCAGACCAGCTGAAATTTGTGTCTGCCTGTTCTGGGCGGTTTATTAATAAGTAATATCTCCAGACATCAGAAGGAACCCCACTGTTTACTGCCCCATCTCCAAAAACACCAGTTCCTTTTGATTTTGAAAATTTTCCACCTTCATAATTTAGAAACTCCGTGGTATTAATGTGATGGAGCATTGTCCAGGGTTCTTTCGTTCCTAATAAAGTAGATGGAAAAATTACCGTATGGAATGGAATGTTGTCCTTACCCATAAACTGATAGAGATTGATGTTATTTGGATTTAACCACCAGTCTTTCCAGTTTTCCGTATGATTAGCAGTTATTGAGATGTATCCTATCGGGGCCTCAAACCATACATAAAATTTTTTATTTTCATAGCCCTTAAGTGGTACTGGGATCCCCCATTTCAGATCACGGGTGATTGCTCTTTTCTTTAAGCCTTCTTTCAACCATGCTTTAGCTACTGCGTAGGAGTTTGCAGACCAGAACCCTTCCTTGGAAGTTTTTTCTATCCATTTTTCTAATTCTTTTTCTAAAGATGGAAGATCGATAAAAAGATGTTTTGTTCTCTTTAGAATAGGTTTTGTTTTGGTGATCTTGCTTTTCGGTTCAATTAATTCTGCATAGGTAAGTAATTTTCCGCACTTATCGCATTGGTCTGCTCTTGCCTGCTCGGATTGACAGAATGGACAGACACCTTCTATGTAGCGGTCTGCAAGGAACATTTTTGCCTTTTCATCATATGGCTGCTCTACTTCTTCTTCTACTATGAAGCCATTTTTGTAGAGTTTATTGAATATCTGATGAGTAATTTCTTCGTGGAGTTTAGTTGAGGTCCTTCCAAAATAATCAAAATTTATGTTGAACCATTCATAGATGTCTTTGTGGATTTTATTATATTTATCGCATATTTGTTTTGGAGTACAGTTTTCTTCTAATGCCTTGATTTCTGTTGCTGTTCCATACTCATCGGTTCCACAAATATAGAGTGAATTGTATTCCTGGGATTTACAATACCTGGAGAAAACATCCGCTGAAAGTACACAGCCAATTATGTTTCCTAAATGAGGAATGTTGTTTACGTAAGGTAAAGCTGCGGTAATCAGGATTTTCTTTTTTTTCGTATTATTTTTAGTTTCTTTTTCTTTGGGTTTTGATTTAGTAGTTATTCTGATCACCTTTTCTTTTAGATATTAAATTAAAAGAAGTTAAAAGAATTGCTATAGTCGACTGGTCAAGCAATTAACCCAAGCCACCAGAAATGCAATATACTTGGCGCACTGCCGTATTTACTGGCTCTATCTCAATTAAGTTATTAGGAGTTAGACCAGAAAGCCCATTTTCCAAGGTTAATAAAGAGGGTGCATTAAATCTGCTCTTAGAGACTTCTGGTAAACGAGCTGCAAAGCTCCCGTTTACTATTGCTAAATCTAATGTTCCTCCGCAAGAACCAGGAAGTAAGATTTCATGTCCTTCTCTTTCATCGCTAAACACTCTTACAAATCTAACGTTTCCGATTTCCCCTCCATAGAAACCTGGTTGAGGCTGAACATCTTTTGCTGCTAGATCTTCAAAATCTGCAGCACAGCCAGCACTACAATCTCCATATCTGAAAATAGAAACCTTAAGTTGATCTCCGAATCTAGCTCTAATCCTGGAAAGCAAATCTGATGGGATGTTTGTTCTTAATGTTCCAAAAGCATCTACATCAACAAAACAGCCTCTTATTTTACCTTTTTCTAAAGAGAGAGGTAAATGTACTACCCCTAGGGATTCAATAGCTCCTATATTTCCTAATGATTCGAAAGTAGTCCCTGTAGCCAAATGCGCTGCAACTGGGCCGAATATCTGAAGGCCATGGAAAGTAGCAAATTTTAACGTAGCACCATTTCCTATAGTCGGATCAACTGAAGTAAAAAAATCACCAGTTATTGTTGTTGATGGGCTAAGCACTAGTTCACTACCATTAAACAAACCTGGATTCTGTAAAAAGCGGATCTCTTCAACACCATATATTTTTGCTGCTATATATAGTAACCCATTATCTGCAGGTCCAACTAGAATGTGGCCGGTTTTTAATTTGACTGCAACTCCTTTTCTTTCAGTTCCTACATGTGGATCAACAACTGCAACAATAACAGAATCTTTAGGTACAGAAGGAATACTTGCAAGTAATCTCCATGCACCTGCTAAGCAACCTTGTGAAGGAACCTGATGGTCCAAATCATGAATTCTTCCTTCTAGTTCAGGGCGCTTTTTAAGAACGCTGCCTTTTAATCTGCCTACCGCATAATCTCCTCCAAAATCTGTTAGCAACCAAACTGATTTTTGTAAAACTGCCATAATCAAAACCTCCTAATGTATTTAAAATTATTACTATATTTATATATTTCTGAAATAAATATTCCTATTGGAATTAGACTTAGGGGAAGTGTGGGTGAGTAAATGAAAGAGATTGATGTTAGCAAATTAGGAAGTTTACGAAGGAAATTAGGAATTACACAAAAGGAACTGGCAAAACTAGCTGGAGTAAGTCAGTCTTTAATTGCCAAGATTGAGATGGGAAAAATAGATCCTGCTTATTCTAAGGTTTTGGC
>JACPAS010000022.1 GCA_016180665.1 Microcaldota archaeon | reverse complement strand
GAAAGAGAAGTCGGAGTATGGGACCTTCAATTAAATAAATTGATCAGAGGAGTAAAGCCAATGGGTGTTATTGCATATGCGATGACAACTGCCGCAGGAGTTAGCAAAGAAGGGGCAATAGCAAGTGTAAAAGCACAAGCAACAGAATTGAAGACAGTTCTTGCAAACGCATTAAACGTAGAGGTAGAATGGCTGACTGCAGATGAGATGCTGAAATGCTTTGAATGGGAGAAGTTCTTCCCAACAAGTCCTACTGAATTAGAGGAAACTATTGTATAGGGGTTTAGGATGTTAGGGGGAAAAGTAAAAATTAGCAAGGTCTCTAATAAGGAGGTTGCAAAGAGGAATATACTAGTACACCCGCCGGAGCCTCCATTGAGTATAATTTTTGGGGATCCGACTAATGGTATTTTCATAGGTAGAACAAAAATTTTACACGTTCCATTTTATTGGAGCTATGAAAACGTAACTAACCCTCACATAGCAGTTGTAGGTATAAGCGGGAGTGGAAAAAGTTATTTTATTAAAACATTCTTACTACGCGCATCGTTTGTGTGGAACAGTAATGGCCTAATTATAGACTGGGCGGGAGAGTATCGAGACTGGGTAAAGGAAACTGGCGGGAAAATAATTGCTTTGGGTAAAGGATCATTCCTGAATATATTGGATTTAGGCGGTATGAAACCATATGATAGGATAAAACAAGTAATGAGAACGCTAGAACTGCTTACAGACATAGCAAATTATCCAGAACAAAGAAGACTAACCGAACAGGCTATAGAAAAAGCTTACGTGAAAAATAAGTTCAGAATGGATTCAAAAGACCAAAAGGATGAGATAGGTAAATTGTTACTACCGCCAACACTAAAAGATGTTGTAAAACTACTGGAAGAGCAGGCCTCTCTTGGAAATTATGAATTTCCTGCTGAAATGGAAAATGCAATTTACAGATTAAAACAATTTACAAAATCAGGTGAGGATTTCTTTGCGCAGCAGAGTAGCGTGAGTTTGGATGAGTTAACAACTTCTGGGTTAGTAGACTTGGACCTCTCAGGCCTGCCTGATGAAACGTTTAGAGCATTAGGGGCACTTACTATACTACAATTCATAAAAGAAAAGATGCGTGCAACAGGATGGGCAAAGGAAAAGGGTTTACGTTTGATAATTGCAATGGACGAGGCCTGGAAAATAGCAAAAGAAGAGAACAGTGACGCAGTAATGATAGTAAGAGAAGGCAGAAAATACAACTTTGGAATTATTGTTGCAAGCCAAAATCCTACAGATATAAGTGAGGCTATCTTCAGCAATGTAGGAACTACGTTCATTCTAAAGGTGAAATTTGAAAGGTTCCTGGATTATTTACAGGGAACACTCAACTTCAGCAATTATATGAGAAATGAAGTGAGCAAACTGGGTGTAGGGCAGGCTGCAGTTAACATGGCTTTCCATGCAACAAGTCAGTACCCATCCACATTTTTAGTTGATAAAATTGAGGGTGAAGAACCATCCAAAGAGTATTTCCTTGAGTTGGGTTCTGTACTAACCCTTAAACAAAAGAGGGATATAAATATGGCAAAAAGTGTTTCATTCTTAAAAGAGGACTTTAGAAGAAAGGTAAGACAGTACGGAGTAACTGAAGAAAAGATAGAAGAAGTGTCCAAGCTTTTTGAGAAAAGTAATAGGCACATAGATGTTGTTTCTTTTGTTATATTGCTGGAAAGGTATGGTCTTTCAAGAAGGAATATAAGTGATTTCCTGAAGGATTCTGGTATTGATGATATCACTATTATAAACATATTTGGAAAAGTAGATGTGAAGAAAAATGAGCTTGGGGGAAGAGATATAACCCAGGTTATTTTAGAAGAGTGACACATTAGTCTTAAATACAATGAAGAAACATGGTGAGAAAATATGAAAGTAAGGTTACCTGAGAAAAACGGTATTTTGGATAAACACCAGCCTTTTGCTGTGAACAACCTCATGACAACAAAAGGCTTGTGAAGGTGAGAAAATATGAGAGCATTGAAAAATGTGATTTTTCAAAATTTCACATTTCATGGTGATGAAATATGAAAGTCTGCATAATTTGTCAGAAAGATGAAACTAAAACTTCCATGAAATTAAAAGTAAAGGACGATCAATTAATTAGAGTTATAAGAACTATTAAAAGCAGTATCGGGGTAGCAAAAAATAATGAACTTTATGTTTGTGACTCTGATATCCAAGCATATAAGGAACGGAGAAAGAAGTTTGAAAGGGATGCAGTATTATTTGGCGCAGTATCGATTGGAATAATCCTAGTAATGGGCGGATTGCCTTTACTTGCAGGCCAGTTTAATTTATTCATAATATTAGTTTCAGTTTTAGTAGCAGCATTTTTCTTTCTTTTTGCTGTTTTATTTAAGTATGTACCAGCTGTAACGGAGGGAAGTATTAATGCCACTACCACAATCAACAAAAAAGGAAAATGAACCTGGACGCCAACCTTTAGTTGACGGAGTAAGAATCAAGGTTAAGTTAACATCCACATTAAAAGATGTAGCGGATCTACTTAGAACGGTATCGTTTTTGGAAGTGGCACAGGACAAAGATGCAGTTAGTGCCTTGTATGTGGAAAGCAGAGATATAAACAAGCAACCTTATGTTTTCTCGATCCTGAAAGCAACTGAAGATTCAGTTGAAGTTGCTTACTCTATCCCTGCTGAAATTGCGCCTAAAAAAAGAAAACTGGATATGGTCAGGTATCTTCTTAACATGCTTACGCTGCTAGACCCATATTACGAGATTGACCAAAAGATAGTTTACCAGCTTATGGAATCTTCTATTAAGGATACTTCAGAGTCAATTACCCTGGAATATTCTAAATTATACACCCAGTATGATACTCTGCAAAAAGATGTGAAAGATCTAAAAGCAAGAGTTAGAAGATTAACAGATGAAAACGAAGGCTTAAGTAATGAGAATTATGAATTGAAAAATAAAGCCGATGAGCTATTGCTAAGATTGAAAAACTTGGAGAATTTACCTGATGATGTGATAAGGTCGAAGTTACAAGAGTGGATTATGGAGCATAGTGGAGAGATAAACATACTGGAATTTTCTAAAGTTTACAATGTAAATGAAGTACGCGTAGAGGAAATGCTTAATCTGCTCATCAGAGAGGGTTACATAGAAGCCATCGGTTAAATTTTATTGAACATGGGATTGTGATGGTCGAACTTAAAAAAATTAAAATAAAGAAACAGCTTTACAAGTTTGAAGTTAGGAAAAAATTTCAATATGTAAAACGTTTTAAAATCAAGGAGAAAAGGCCAATAGACACCATAAAAGAAACTTTTAAAACAATGTTTAGAAGAAAACCGGAGGAAAAATTGGGGAGGAGCGGACTAATTGCGAAACAACCTAAAAATAACAAAACTATACT
>JACPAS010000021.1 GCA_016180665.1 Microcaldota archaeon | reverse complement strand
CATAAAAGAAGTTGTCTATAATGCTGATTATCCACTGAACGACGTTTCACTCAATTTATTAAAAGAAGCTGGAATTATTTTGAGGAAGGTTAAGATTTAGATTTCTTTTTTGAGAGGAAATGAACTCCGGCAAACATGAGGAGGATACCGAAACATTGCAGTAACGTTACATTTTCATTAAGGATTACGAAGCACTCTACAGTGGGCAGAGTTATAGTTAGTGTCGAAGTGTTTATAAACTAGATGCTCTTGCAGTAGTTTATTCTGTTCAGCTTTACGACCATCTTCTTCTATTTCTGGCTGCTTTTCTGAACAAAACCAAGGACTTTGAGGTTTTCGTCATCAAGAGTATACCCTACCCCCTCAGGAAGCTGCTTCTTGTTTTTAGAACTTCCACCTATTTCAAATATAACTGAGCTATTATCAATGATTACCTCATAATCCGCAGTTTTCTTAGACTTTTTAGGGATAAATACCGCATAACCAAGATTGAGCATATGAAAAACAAAATACTCTTCCCTTAATGCACCAACTTCAGCTTCCCCCATTAGCTCTTGGGCAAATGCACTCCTTAGATTAGGATGAGAAAACAGTAATTTAATCGTAGCCTTAGCTTTGGATCTTGGGTTTTTCTCTTCCAATGAAACTAAGATTCCCACTTCAACAAGCATTTTTACTACCTCGTACACCGTAGATTTTGAATAGCCACTCAATGAAGAGAATGAAGTGTAACTAAATTCTCCTAGTTTAGAAAGCGATAAAAAACCCAATAATCTTTCAGCTACATCAACTTTAATTTCAGTAAGGTTAAACTCCGCAAGAGCATCTTCATAGATCATTTTTTTAATAACCTTGAAGATACCTCTTTTCTCAATTAGATTCAATGGAAACCCTCCATTTTGTATATACCCATGATAATGTTTTTCAATAGCAGAGTTCTCAGCAAGCCAGGTAATTGTAGATTTTTTATTTAATATAGTCTCTAATTTAGCTACATGCCTGTTACCATCTTGTAGATAAACATATTCGCCGAATGTGAGATTTGAAATGGTTATATCTATTGCCCTTCGCCCTAGGATTAGGCTCCCTTTCTTTATCGCAATTGTTGAAGATCCAGACCCCACGATTTGTATATTAAAATTATCATAAATATTTTTTAGTTCATCCACCCACTTCGGATATTTATGGATTTCATCTATGAAGATGTTTCTATAGCCGCCTCTTACTGCCTGCTCCACAACTGAGTAGATTGATTCAGTACGAACAAGAATAGAGTCAGCGCTAAAATAGAACGAATCTTTTAGCTCTTTAAATAATTGCAGCATCAAGGTAGTTTTTCCAATGCCTCTGAGGCCAGATAATAAAAATACTGGTTTTTTTCCAGCAATCTGACTGCTAAGTAGTTTTAAAAGTTGATCAAAAACATACCTTTTTCGATATCCCTGAATGGCCGTTGAGTTTTCAATTGTAATCCTATAAAGCTTATCTAAATCCGTCATAAAATTATATACAATGGTAACATTTTTAATACTATGTTCAGCTTTACGACCATTTTCTCTTATTTTTGGTTGCTTTTCTGAACTAGATCTTATACCTGGCAGGATAGAAATACTCATAATCCTCCTTCTCAGAAACCACAATACGTTTTTCGCCTTTCCACTTTGCCTTATTCAGCTTAAGCATTTCCTCAATAACCTGTTCCATGAAGAACTGCCTTCCATCATATTTCAAAACAAGAAAGTCAAACCCAACATCACAATATTCTTTAAGCATCCCAGCAAACTGACCGGTGGAGTTATTCTCAACCATAACCAAAGTTTTAAACTGCCCAAGAACTTTCTGCACTATATTCTCATCAAGAGGGAACAAATGCGTAAAATGAACAAAAGCCAAATCAAGTTTCTTTCCTTTCAAAACTTCCATAGCATCTAAAATCGGCAGTTTATTAGATCCCCAGCTTACAATTGCAACTTTAGACTTTGGGTTTCCATAAATTTTAGGAGCATGCATCTCCTTCAATACTTTGCCTATTTTTGCAGCCCTTTTATCAACCTGTTTTCTGCGCATAATAAAACTTTCTGAGCTAAAACCAGTTTCATCATGTTCATAAGATGTGCTTACATGCAATCCATTAGGCTCACCAGGCAACGAACGTGGGGAAACACCATCACTAGTAAGTGTATATCTATGAAATCTTTCCATTGGTGCAACCTTAGGCAAATTCCTAGCAACATAACCACGTTCAATTTTAATTTTGCTCTGGTCAAACCGTTCAGTTGAAAAGTGGCTTTCACCCAAAAACTTATCACTCATTATTATTACTGGAATTTGATATTTTTCAGCCAAGTTGAATGCTTCAGAAGCAGCTGAAAAAGTTTCATCAACATCTCCTGGTGCTAAGATTACTCGTAAGAATTCTCCCTGTGAAGCATGCAAAGCAAACCTCAAATCAGCTTGCTCAGTCCAGGTAGGCATGCCAGTACTTGGACCAGTTCTCTGAGCTAAATACATAACCAGTGGTGTCTCAGCAATTGCAGCCATTCCAAGCGCTTCAACCATTAATGCGAATCCGCCACCAGATGTTCCAACCATTGAACGAACACCTGCAAACATTCCGCCAATAGCATATAAGACTGCTGCAATCTCATCTTCAGTATGTTTTACAACAATATTATACTCTCTTTCTTTAGCAGCAAAAAAGCTAAGTAAAGTAGAAGCCGGGGTCATTGGATAAGCAGAATACATCTTCATCCCAGCTCGTAATGCTCCTAATCCAATTGCTTCATTACCAGCTATTAGTAACCTTCTCTTTCCATTAAGTGGTTTTACTTTTATTTTAAATTCAGCAGTTTTGAAGTTATTTTTTACATAATCATAACCTGCTCTGGCAACTGCAATGTTCTTCTGAACTACTTCTTCTCCTTTCCTTCCAAACTCATCTTTCAATGCAACAGATAAGACCTCAAAAGGGTAATCAATTAATGCAAGTGATACGCCCAGCGTGACAGTATTTTTCATCTTTATATCTCCGCCAGCTTCAGTCACTAATTTTACATATGGGATTGGATATAATTTTACGTGCTTTGGAATTTGGATTGTGCTTGCATCGATGGTGGAATCATAAATCAAAGCACCACCATCATTTATGAATTCTCTGTGGAAGAAGATCGCATCTTTGTTTAGGGCCACAATAATATCAGATTTCTGTCTTGGTGAGTAGACCTTTTTATCACTTGCTAATACCTGATAAACATTATGTCCCCCTCTAATTAGTGATGGATACTCTGGATAGCCGACCACGTGGTATCCTCCACGTGTGAATAATTTGCCCATAGTTCTACCAGTGACCATCGCACCACCACCAGCTTCACCACCGATTTTCCATATAAACTCCATAATAACATCTCATCAAAAATTAATTTTAATAGGA
>JACPAS010000020.1 GCA_016180665.1 Microcaldota archaeon | reverse complement strand
GGTTCCTTCTTCCCAGCTAGATAAATACGCTTTCTGCTCCTTTGTCAATTCATCTATATGAACCCCTAATTCTTCTAGTTGTAATTTTGCTATTTGGTTGTCTATTGATTCCGGAAGTGTGATTACGGAGGATTTTAGTTTTCCCTTATTCTTGACCAGAAATTCGCATGCAAGTGCCTGCCCCGCGAAAGAAGTTGCCATAACTTCTGAAGGATGACCTTCTGCAGCTGCAAGATTTACTAACCTTCCTTCTCCTGCTAAATAAATTTTCTTCCCAAAAATTGAATATTCATCTAAAAATGGTCGCATTCTTCTTTTCTTTCCATTCTTATTAAGGCCATCAACATCAATTTCAATATCAAAATGACCTGCATTTGCCAATAACGCATTGTCTTTCATTAGTTTAATTTCTTCCAGACCAATTGTGTGTTTATTGCCCGTAACAGTAAGGAAAATATCACCAATTTTAGCAGCTTCTTTAATTGGCATAACTTGATAGCCGTCTAATTTTGCCTGTAGTGCTCGGAATGGATCTACTTCTGTTATTATTATGTTAGAACCCATACCTTTTGCTCTTAAAGCTGCTCCTTTTCCGCAATCTCCGTACCCTACTACTACAAAATTTTTACCAGCGAGTAGAACATTTGTGGCTCGTACAATACCGTCAATTGAAGATTGACCGGTTCCGTAATAATTGTCAAGTAGATGCTTAGTTTTATTGTCATTAACTGCTATTACCGGGTATTTAAGTGCCTTATCTTTTTCCATTGCCTTTAAGCGAATAATGCCAGTGGTTGTTTCCTCGCATCCCCCAATGATATTTGGAATCAGGTTTGCATGCTTAGTGTGAATTAGATTAACCAAATCACAACCATCATCAATAGTAATATTTGGATTAAATGAGAGCACATTCTCTAAAAATTTATAATAATCTTCTTTGGTCTCCCCTTTATAAGCAAAGACGTTTACGCCTTCTTTTGCCAGAGCTGCTGCAGCATCATCCTGAGTTGAAAGTGGGTTGCAACTTGCTACTGCTACTTTTGCACCACCTGCAATTAGGGTTTTGACTAAGACAGCTGTTTCTTTAGTTACGTGCAATGCTAATGCGATTGTTAAGCCTGCGAACGGTTTTTCTTTTGAAAATCTTTCTCTGATTCTTAGGAGAGCACCCATTCGTCTTTCAGCTAACTCTATATTTAACTTTCCTTGTTCTGCTAGACTTATATCTTTTACTTCGAAGTCTTTAGTCATAAAAATTTCACCACCTAGTGAATAATTAGATAGATAATTCACTACGTGTCTATTTTTAATCTTTATCCAACTAACAAACTTTTAAGTTAGTTAATCAGTATTAGGTTAAGGTTATCTATATGGAGTTAATAGTTGCGGAAAAGCCGAAAGTTGCGCAAAAAATAGCCCAGGCCCTTACTGAAAGCCCGAAGAAGAAAGCCTTGGGTGGAGTTTCTTATTATGAAGGCGAACGTCATGGGCATAAAATAGTTGTTGCACCTGCAGTAGGGCACGTATATTCCTTAGTTGAGAAAGAAAAATCGAATGGATATCCTGTTTTTGATATTGAATGGAGGCCTGCATATGACGTGGACAAGGATGCGGAGTTTACAAAGCCTTATGTGGAATTGCTTGAGAAATTGGGGGAAAAAGCAAAACGATTTGTTTCAGCTTGCGATTATGATTTGGAAGGATCGTTAATTGGATATAATGTTTGCAGATTTACATTCGCTGGAAAAGAAAAAGATGCAGGAAGAATGAAGTTCTCAGCTTTAACTAATAGGGATTTGGTAGAAGCTTATGAGGACATGAGCGAGTTGGATTTAAACAACGCTTTTGCCGGAGAAGCCAGACATATTCTTGATTGGTATTATGGAATTAATTTAAGCCGAGCATTAATGGCGTCAGTGAAATCAGTAAACCGTTATAAAGTAATGAGCATTGGAAGAGTACAAGGTCCAACCTTGTCTGTTTTGGCACAACTAGAAAGGGAAATTAAGGCTTTTGTTCCGACTCCCTACTGGGAACTGACGGTTTTGATTAAGGATGTTGAGTTTAAACATACAACTGGCAGATTTTTGGACGAAAAAGAAGCGAAGAAAGCTCATGATAAGACCAAGGATAAAGGAATGGTAGAATCAGTTGAGAAAAAGGAGCAGAAAGTTTCTACGAATCCACCCTTTGATCTTACTTCTCTTCAAGTTGAGGCATATCGGGTTTTTGGCTTTGCACCCACGCGAACTTTAAGCCTCGCACAGGGGCTTTATGAAAATTCTCTGATTTCTTACCCAAGAACTTCTTCTCAGAAATTACCTGCAAAATTGGGATTGACAAATATTATTAAGAAATTAGCTGACCACGCGGAATATAAAAAATCAGCAAATGAATTGATTGAAAATAAATGGTTTACTCCTCTTGAAGGTAAGAAAGAAGATCCTGCGCACCCTGCAATTCATCCAACTGGCCAGCAGGGAAAAATGAATGATTCAGAAAAGAAACTTTACGATTTAATCGTGAAGCGGTTTTTGGCAACCTTTGCACCCCAGGCAACAAAAGAAAGGACCAATATTTTGGTTGATTCTAATGGGGAGGGGTATGGTGCCGGTGGAACCAGAATAGTTGATGCTGGATGGATCAAGTTCTACGAACCATATTACAAGGGCGAGGATAAGTTAATGCCAGAGTTTGAGAAAGATGAAAAAGTAAATCTCGAGAAGAAAAAGAAAAGCAAAAAAGAAACCGAACCTCCAAGAAGATATAGTGATGCTTCAATTATTTCGGAATTAGAAGAAAGACATTTGGGAACCAAGGCTACGCGGGCAAGTATTGTCCAGACTCTCCATGATCGCGGCTATATTGCTGGAAAATCTATTCAGGTAAGCGATTTTGGATTGAAAGTTTTTGATGTTCTTAAGAAATATGCACCAGAGATTTTGGATGAAAATCTAACTAGGGTTATAGAAGAGAATGTCGAAAAAATACAAGAAGGAAAATTAAACAAGGATAGGGTAATTAAGGAAGGAAAAGAAGTTCTGGTTAGCTTACTGGATAAGTGGAAAAAGCACGAAAAGAAAATTGGTGAAGATTTAATTGAGGCTTTAGATATTTCCAGGGAAAAGGAAAGCACTGTAGGCAAGTGCGATAAGTGCGGTAATACGCTAAGAATTATTAGAATGAGGGGCGGGAGACAGTTTATTGGATGCAGAGGCTATCCGAATTGCAGAAATGCTTACCCACTTCCTGGTGGAGCCTGGGTGATGACTACTGAAGATGTTTGTTCCACTTGCGGAAAGCCTGTAGTTTTAGTTAAGATGGGTAAACGACCGTTTAAAATGTGTGTTGATCCTAATTGCCCAACAAAAGAGAGGACCAATATTTTGGTTGATTCTAATGGGGAGGGGTATGGTGCCGGTGGAACCAGAAT
>JACPAS010000031.1 GCA_016180665.1 Microcaldota archaeon | reverse complement strand
GCAAGTATGCTTGGTTTGGCTGCTGTTTTGGATGAAGCAAAAGATGGCGATAAGATTTTGGTTACTTCTTTTGGAAGTGGAGCTGGGTCGGATTCTTTTGTAATTACCGTAACTGACAGAATTGAGTTAGTTAGAGATAAAGCTCCGAGAACTAAGGATTACATTGAAAAGAAGAGGTACATTCAGTACGCTACTTATGTTAAGTATCGTGGGAAGCTTATGGTTTAAAAATAATAAATTGGGCCTGCGGAGAAAGCCAGTTTCCCGTTTTCTGTCTTCAGTCCAGAGTTTTGAACAACAAAACTTACTAGACACGAGGCACAGAACTCGAGATACATTTGAATTCCAGAATTAACTAGTTGCTTGAACTAATTAGCTTCTCCGGACCTACGGCTATCTCAGATAGTCGAATTTTGTATTAGATGAGGTCATATAAGACCGTCGCTCTAACCTATCCAAACACAGTTTGACTATTCTACCTCATGGCTTTTTCGACCACAGATTTTTGCCATAAATTTTATAGAAGTCAAAAAGTGTGAGCTGAGCTACAGGCCCAATAAAGAAACTTTATTTAGAATATTTTATAAATCAAAATCATTGCCAATATGACCTATAGTACGGCCATATTTTGTTACTTTCCACCTGCCTTCAGACTCTTCAAATTTCGTAGAGCTATCAAATCTGTGTCTGAATCTAAGCTGGTGAACCGAACCTTCCTCAAAATTCACAATATAATATTTAGAGGTTCCAACTAAAACAATAACAGCTGAATGATCATTTACAATTATTTTTGTTCTGCTAGTTTGTTTTTTCTTAATTCTTAATCTGAATTCCTGCCCATTTGCATCAGGATTACTTAAAAGTCCTGTTTCAAAAACTCTAAGTAAAAGACCGTTTGGATAGAGGAAAAAGCTGTTATCATCACTAAGATGAAATTTTGAAAAACCAGGAGGGATATTAAATGAATAGATATTTCCTTCAACAAATATATCCCCCATAGCTTGAGAATAATACATTTCCAATGCCCCATCACCAACTAATAAAGCGGACGAAGTAACTATTTTTGTCCTTTTGCTGCTGCAGAATACGCCAATTGGTTTTTCAGGTAGGTTGTATGTGACAACCCTTGCTAAGCTTTCGCCTTCTCTCTCATATCTGTAGACTAATGCTGCTTCATTAGCCAAACACCTTCCAAACCTCCATTTGGCTTCTACTTGATCCGGGGGTTTTGCAGCTATCGAACTAGAGACCAGAATTGGTAAAAGTGCAACCCCCAAGCGCATGGTGAGCTATTGCTAATTGACTATTAAAGAGGTTGTCACTTAAGTGAAGATTTATAAACATGAAAGATGATAACTTATTGTCAAAAATGGCAATAGGTGAATATATGGGTGAAAGAGAATTTAGAAGTCCTGTGGAAAGACAACAGTTGAGTGAGAAGGCCTTAGATATTATTTATAATGCAAGGTCGGATTCAGATGCAGTGAAGCAACTGCAAAACGCTTTTACACCGAACCAACTTCAATCGGTTGCGAAAGATTTAGCGCCTTTTCCATCAAAATTAGCTATTGTTAGTAAAGCTATATCAACTTACAAGGAAGAAAGTCCATTCAAACCAAAGGAAGTAGCATTACCAGTTAAAGTTGAAAAAGTTGAGTATACTCATTCTTATTTAATAAATATGAAAGCTGGTAAAGGAACAACTCAGTACCTGGTCTCATTTAAAGATCCGCAACGGACATTTGGTCAAACCGCATATGCAAAAAAATTAATGGATGTAGCTGAATCAGGTACCTTAGAGATTAAAAAGGTCAACGAAACTGAAACAATAGTGTTCGGTACACTTAGACCAGCTGATATTAAAACCATTAAAGTATCGGGAACAGAAGCAGAAAAAGTTCAAGATTACATTGCTGGTTTTAAACAACAAGGCAAAAGTTACGCTGGACTGATAGCAGGTTATGCATGGCAATAAAGTGTGAATAAATGAGACTGGCTCTTGCAACCCTGGTTTTAGTTGCGTCTTGTGCAGTTGTAAGCAGGATTGCAGTTGCTAAACCACCATCGAATCCTCCACTTATAAACGTAAGAAATGCATCTGGGATAGAATGCAGATTGATGGATGAAGAGTTAATCTATTTAGATAAAGTCGATGGAAAAACAAGACAGATAAATGCAGGAAAAGTAGCTGGCAAGAGTGAACGAATTTTAAGTATTTATTGCGGAGAAGAGTTGACGTTTGTTTTGACAAATGAACGGGTTCGGTTAGTTCCTGGGAAAGAGGATGCATTTTTTGGAAATGGTGGCTTGGTAACATTAGAGTTTCAGGGTAAACAAGCTGTTGCAGGAGTCGTATATCATAATGGTAAGGATAACATGGCAGGAGTTCTATTCAAAAATGGCGATTTTAAAATAATGAAATTTACAAAAGATGACAGCGTACATGTACAGACGGTTCAACTTAAAGATTTGGCTGGAGCACGTGGAGTATCAGTAAGTACAAATGGGAAGAAAGATATTAGTATAGACGCAACAGAATATGGAAATGGGTTAAGAGTATTACTTACAATTCCGGATGACTTAAGTAAAGAAGTTGTTAGAACAACCTGGACTTATGGGCCGTCAAGTCCAGAGTAGCAGCTAATTATTAAATATATTTTACTAAATTAATTTATGAATTGAACGATAAGTCGTTCAAATATGTCGTGATCGACGGTTCGATCATGAACATGCTCGTGAACGTCTCAACGTTCACGACATTTCGAAATCAAGGTGATTTCTCAATGAATTACAAAACTCTTAGTGGCAAAGAACCTGCTGCACAAATTTTAGAAGAGGCAAAGCGGACGATAGAATTACTAGGGCGAAAACCAGTTCTTGCAATTATTGTTCTTGGCGAGTATAAACCATCTCAGATTTATGTTGAAAGAAAAAGAAAAACAGCGGAAGAAGTTGGAATTGAAACAAAAATTCATAGGTTGCCTGATAATACTAGTGAGGAGAAACTTCTGGAATTAATTGATAAGTTAAATTCTGATCCTAAAATAGATGGATTTATTACCCAGACACCTCTTCCAAAACACATTAACACAAATAGAATTCTAGAGAGAATTGATCCTTCAAAAGACGTGGATGGTTTTCATCCCCACAATATGGGAAAGGTTTTGTTAAATATTTTTGATGAGAATATGCTTCCGCCTGCCACCCCTACTGGTGCAATTAAGATGTTGGAATATTACGGAGTTGGATTTGAAGGTAAAAATGCTGTGGTTATTGGAAGAAGCAACATCGTGGGAAAGCCAGCTGCAATGATGCTCCTACATAGAAATTGCACAGTAACAGTTTGCCATACCAAAACAAAAAATTTAGAAGAATTTACCAAAAGAGCAGACATAATTATTGCTGCTGCAGGTTCACCTGGACTAATTAAATCTGAGATGGTCAAAACTGGCGCTTAT
>JACPAS010000030.1 GCA_016180665.1 Microcaldota archaeon | reverse complement strand
AACGTGCTGCAATTTCTCCCCAAACACCATGATAATCATAATAAGTAGTGCCTCCGTCTATGACGACTCCAGCTGCAGTTCCAGCAGCTATTCCAACCAAAGCACCTTTACCTACTTTTCCATAGTTCTGCAGCTCATCATGAGCAGAAAGCCTCTCCACATAAGCACTATATGTTGCCCTGTAAGCACCTACAAAATTATTACTTAGAATCCATTTTATTCCTTCATGCAATTCTTCAAAACCCTTCCCACTAAAACCTCCATTAAGTGAAAAACGAATTTCCCCACTTTTAAGTGCTTTTTCTACTTCAGGCCTAAATTCTCTTTTCTTAAGTATCTTTCTGATTATGGGCATATGAACTCTATCTTCTCTAGTTAAGGGTTTAACTCGCAGTCTAAATTCAAACATAATCTCATTATACATCCAACATTTTATAAATACTACCACTTAACGGTTTAAACTCCCCACTGGGCACCCCTCCAGAAGAACTTCAATCTCATCTCCACTAGGAACTACCCAAACAAGCAAATCTTCATTTTGCTTTGGTATAATTAAATCCATCTTCTCGATCAAATTTTTCAATTCTACTCTTGAAGTTATCCGGGTACTTTCAAAAACCAATGCAAAATCATAAACTGGTTTATTATTATATTCGTGTTTCTCCAGTTTGGTTAATTTTACAGTTGTTCCATTAGTGAGGTGTTTCTTATCTCCTAGTCTAAGTTTCACACGGATTTCAGACTTTTTACATTGTTCAATTTGAGCAGGAGCTGGAATATTCGCTGTCCCACCAACAAATCTGCCAAAGTCACAACCTCCAATAGTTTCTACTAAAAGCAATGAACTTAAAACCAGCAAACCAGTCTTAAATCTCGACATATGCTTTCTTGCATGTTTCATAAAACGAATCAGACTCCTAAATTGTGAAATTTGCTTTTGGGAATAAGATTTTATAAACTATTCACTACTATAATATTCGATGACACAAGAGCCATTTCTATATTTAGCATTAGTTGCAATAGTTCTTATCGCAACCTACTTTGTTACTAGGTGACTCCGATTTAAATAATTTTTTATAATATAAATATGTTCAACTTTTTAGGTGAACTTGTATGCAGGCTAAACCTATTAATTGTAGGTTTGGATAACCGATAAATCGAAGTATTCGATTTATGGTGTCATAATCGACAACTCGATTATGAGCATGCTTAAAACGACGGTTCGTTTTAAGACACCCCACAAACGTATTGACGTTTGTTCGGTGTTCATGATCGTTACGACGATCACAACATCCATAAAATGCTGTTGCATTTTATCGGAGCACCAGCCTTCTTCAAGTGTTTGCACTTGGAGAGATCATGGATAAAGTCCATGAGATTCTCTGAGCAAGTACTCATGAATGAAAGGCTTGTGAGGGCCCGTAGCTCAGTCAGGTTGGAGCGTTCGACTGATAAGAAAACCTTAGAAATCGAAAGGTCTTGAGTTCAAAGACTTTTTGGCTCATATTTTTCAGTTGCCAAAAACCCTGGAAAAAGGCGTGAGCAATTGCTCATATATGGAAATCTCAACGGGCCCAATCTTTTCTTTTTTCCTATTTTGTTACAATTCTGCATCAGTCTTAATTGCAATTGGACTAAAATGAGTCCTTACCGCTTTAATTCCTTTTTTTCCAACTTTCTCAATCAATTCATCAATCTTAGGCAACTCTTTCCATCCTTGCCTCCTAGCTAGCTGATGAACATCATAATAATAAGGGTGGAAACCAATTTCGTTTTTAATTAAATTAAGAGTTTTTTCAAGTTCTTTCTTATCTGCATAATCTCTTTTTGAATTAAGTTTAATCATTTTTCCAATAATTTTCTTATTCTGCAGCTCTCCTAACCAAAGCGGTCCTCCGTAATCAGTCTGTCGTTTGCATTTTTCACAATAATTAATTATTCTTTTTCCACTTTTCCTCCAGCCACAAGAAGAACAGAAGCTGGTAAAACCAATTTTTTTCCAGCATTCGTCAGCCTTAACCGCAGTTTTTTCACATTTCAAAATTACTTTCAAATAATGGCGGTCAGAAAGAGAAAATAACGGTTCAATTCCAAAATTAAACTCCCCGGTAGTTTCCAGAATCCGTTTAATTAAAATTCTCAATCCATTCTCATGAGTAAATTCATTATTCAAATTCTTAGAATGATAATTTTTCAAACAAGCTTTTGATTCATGTCCGCATAGAACTGCAGTATCTGTAGCAGTTAAGGAAATGTAAAACTCTTTCTTGTTTTGCATAGAATAGAAAACTGAATACAAATAAGGAACAGGAGTTCCAAACGGGTCAATCTCAATAAAATTAAATTCATTCTCTCCATTAATCAAATATTTGTTAAAATCTTCACAAACAAAATTAGCTTTTTCTATCTTGTTCTTTTTTGCATTTTTCTTTGCCTGATTAATGGCTTTTTTTGAGTAGTCTAATGATGTGACTATAGTCACATTTGAGTTTTCCTTAGCATACCTAATACCCCTAATTCCACTGGCACAGAAACCATCTAAAATATTCAACTTTTCCGCTAGTGCCCCAACGCAAAGAGAACTAATGCTCCTGCAAAATCTCATCTCGGTATTATAGAAAATCTCCTTTACTTCAAACTCTATTCCTTCTTCCTGCATAAATTAATCTATTCTTCAATCCTTAAAAACATTGATTTATAAAGAGTTCGGCACACCTAACTTATTGTTTCTATTATATAAGGTGTACCTATGCATCAGCAAACTCTTGAAGACTACCTAACTGCAATCTACAGAATCCAACAAAAAGAAACCCTAGTAAAATCAATAAACCTGGCAGAATACCTGGGAGTCAGAAAATCCAGCGTCTCAGAAATGCTCAGAAAACTAAAAGGCTCAAACCTAATTTCCCATAAAGACTATGGAACGTTAAAACTCACAAAGAAAGGTGAAAAACTTGCGCTGGAAGTAATTTTCAAGCACCGTGTAATTGAGCTGTTTCTCTCAAAAAAATTAGGCAGAAGCAAATTAGAAGTACATGAAGAAGCACATAAACTAGAGCATGCATTCAGTGATGAATCAATTAATGCAATTTACTCACTTCTAGGAAAACCTCAGATTGGAATACATGGGGAAGACATACCAAAACTTGATTGATTTTATGGAACTTACTAAACTAAAAAATTACCTACCAATAGCTTTAGTCTTCATTCTGGTAGTTATATTCATAATCTCTTCTCAGCCTCCTCAAATTGAAAATAAACAAAAACACTCTTCGGATGTATATGCCCATCTAGGTACAGTTGGAAAGTATTCAGATGCTGATCCTTCAATTTATCTAAAATCCTGGAATTTTAATGATCTGCCAGACTCAAAAAGGCAAAAATCCTACAAAGAAACGCCTCTTTCAGATGGAACTCTTCTAAGAGAATACTGGATTTATGCAGAAGACAAGCAAATCGAAATTGCACCAGGAGT
>JACPAS010000029.1 GCA_016180665.1 Microcaldota archaeon | reverse complement strand
TACGGGATGATTCAAATTCTGGGTACGGTTGGGGGTGTATTGGTAGCTGCATATGCAGGTTTTGTACTGGCGAGTAGCCATGAGATAACCGAAAAGATGCAGGGGAAGAGATTTGAACTCTTGCAGCCAAGTGACTAATTATACATCATGGCTTTTTCCGAGGTTTTTGCCATTGGTAAGGCATTAGTCAAAAAGCTCTTGCAGGTACTAAACCACTAGGCCCTCAACCTAGCACATTTGACCAGGCTCTGTCACCCCTGCTTCTATTTTTCTTATCTTCTAATTGCAGATTGCTGCATTTACAATACATTGATGCTAATCGCATCAAAGGTCAGTTCTTTCTGCATTTATACAGTTATTAAATTCCACCTAGAACTCTTTATAAAAGTTCACTTATTATCTATTTTATGGAGAATACTAAAATTAATCTTATAGGTTGCTTAATACTAGTGTTCCTGCTTTTCTCCGGCTGCACAGCTCAACAAAAACAATCAGTTGGAAATTTCCAGGAAAAAACCATTCCACCACTAATTCTTAAACATGTTAATCAAATTGAAAATGTGACTGAACAAAACGGTTCAAAATACATTGCACCACTAGTCTTTGATCCGGAAATAAAAAAGCAAGCAAAATTAGACAAAGAAGAAGTAGATCTGGCATCTAAAAATTTAAAAGAAAGACTGGAAGAAGCATACGACCGCCTACATACATTTGGTTCTGGAGCAGCAGCGCGAAAAGATTTTACTGATCTTAAACTTGTTTACACAGATAATGCAAAAGACGCAGGTTTTCCACAAATGATTCTTCCGTTCAAATATTACTACAGCGAGGAAGCAGACAAAACATTCAATATATGTGCAATAGATTTAACCGTCTTTATTTGTGATGGTAAATTAGACAAGTTAATATCCAAGCAAGACATAGAAAATGGTAAATGTACTGTTACATCAGTTTACAAAGCTGATTCGCGTCTTGGCTATTAATCTCTTAAATTGGTGATCCTATAATAATCGAGGCATTGAAAACTGTTTTCTCAAATAAAAAATATTTCTTCCTCTCCGCTGTAATTTCATTAGTAATGTTTTCAGTACTAATTTTCCTTCCAGCAGGTAAAATCTCAGAAAAAGTTTTCTATTACCAAATAACTTCATTGGATTCAGTTTCTTTAATCCTAATGCTTTTTTTCTCCATTGTCCTAGGAATCTTATTCTCAATGAACATTTACTTATTTAAAAGGACTCACGAATCAAAAGCAAAACTACTTGGTAGCGGTTCAATTTCAATAGTCTCATCATTCATAGCAAGCATTTTCGGCAGTTCTGTGTGCGTTGCATGCTTATCTATTTTCGTAGGTTTTATTGGTCTTCCAGTTATAACTGTCATTCTTGCTTATAGGAGAGAATTATTCTTCTTATCGGCACTAATTGCATTGGGCTCATTATATCTGGTTTCTAAATCTATAGCAGAGCATGGAAAATGCAATGTTTGTAAAGTATCAGTTTCCAAATAAACTCTTAATCAATTCTACAAATGCATCTATAAAATTAGTTAACGGGTCTTTTTTCTTCTGACCCTCCTTTCCCTTATCCAGATACTTTTCTTTTCCATCTATTAGATATTCAATCAGAGAAGGCGTTTCCTCTTTAATTCCCTTCTCTTTTTTGAATATCTTACATTTCTCGCAGTAACCACGTTCTTCTTTATTCAAAACCACATTACAATCAGGAGGTAAATCCATTTTCAGACACTGCTCTTCAAATAATTTATCGTAATTTCCAGCTCCTTTTTGGTAATAGTTTTGTTTGTATTCCGCAGAACCACTACTCTCTTTGCACTGCTCACACATTGTTTTTCCCATGACATCAGGTATCATTCCACAATCTGGGGGAAATTGGTAAGTTTCACAATCAGGCGGCCCAGAAGAATATTGTTGTCCGCCCTGATTTTCAGTTTGTTCTTCTGGTCCGCCCATCTTTCCCTGGCCAAAAATACCTCCTAAAAGATCAGGTAGCTGGTCAAGAGCTTTATCAACAACTGTACTAATCCCATAGCCAGTTTGATACTCTGAAACTGGTTCTACTGGTTCGACCTCAACCAACCGAGCTACAAAAACACCAGCATCTTTAACAGCAGCATAAACGACTTCGCCAGTCGGATCAACACCAATGCCCTGCCCTTCACCAGCAGGGAGATTTCCACTCACATTTTCCCAACTCTCTCCAAAATCTTTGCTCATCAGCACGCCATCATTGGCAGATGCATAAACTGTATTCGGGTCATCAGTTACATACTCCACATCAAAAGTTTCTCCCATTTTGATATTAATCCAAGATTCTCCAGCATCATCTGATCTATACAATCCGTGATGCGCAGCTGCAATCAATTGCGTGTTATCATTTGGATTAACTATAATTGCATTAATATCCAAATCTTCAAGTCCATTGTTAATTTCTTTCCAGCTTTTGCCAGCATCAGTTGATTTGTAAATTCCAATCCCAATTTCCGACTCATGTTTAGTCGTTGCAAGATAAACAACTGAACTATCTACTGGATCCACAACAATATCGTGTATGGCAGTGTGTTTCTCGTGTGGAAAACCTTCATCAGATTCAGTCCAGCTTAATCCCCAATCACTTGATTTGAATATGTGTGCTCCATCAAGGGGAAAGCCCACTGGATTATCCGCATCATATATCGAGCCTGCGTAAACAATGTTATCATTTTTTGGATCAACTGCAAGTCCATGAAGATGGATTTGACTCTGTCCTTGGGTATCCTTAT
The DNA here is from genome assembly GCA_016180665.1 of Microcaldota archaeon. Taxonomy (GTDB): domain Archaea; phylum Micrarchaeota; class Micrarchaeia; order Anstonellales; family Bilamarchaeaceae; genus JACPAS01. Next base: position 702 of record JACPAS010000029.1, on the reverse strand, counting down.
ACAAATTCTTTCCGCGGTTTAAACCGTTGAAGAATGCTTGTTCGCTTATCAACTTCCAGTACGCACCTCCATTTTCACTTATTGCAAATGGCCCACCATTCTGCCACCCTGTTGCATAAATCTTATTCGGATTCTGGAATGAGTATTTTATTCTCATAGGGTAATGTAATGTTGGTAATTGTATTGATCTCCAGTTATGGCCAGCGTCCTCAGTTTTATATCCTCCTTTTGAAGCAACAGCTGCAAACCATGCCTCATAAGGTTTAAGCGGATTTGTTGAGACCTCTTCAAGATTATATTCAAAAATTCCAGAATCGCTTTTCACCCAGGTTTTTCCTCCATCAGTAGTTTTGTAAATTCCCTGGTGAGCCAATAAGCCCTGGATGTAGCGTTCCTCAGACCTTGCAGATGACCATAAGCTGGAATGGCCTATAAAAACTATTTCAGGATTAGCAGGATGGATTTCAATAGCCTGAACATTTTTTGCTTTTAAATCTCCAGTTGCATCAATCCAACTATTTCCAGCATCATTACTTCTAAAAACACCATTGAACGTAGCTGCGTATAAAATATCCGGATCAGATCGCGAGATCTTTATCCTGTGAATATCCTTTAATTCTCCTGTAATACCTTCCCAGTTTTCCCCGCCATCAGTGGTTTTCAGAACAGCAGAGTCAGAAGCAGCATACATAACTAAAGGAT
>JACPAS010000028.1 GCA_016180665.1 Microcaldota archaeon | reverse complement strand
GGGAAAGCGGATATCATCTTCACATAGCAACTAATGGAAATGCAGTAAAACAGTGGGATAAACTTATCCGTTTAGGTATTGCACTCTACTTCGAAAATGTTTTCGTTTCTGAAGAAATAGGTGAAGAAAAAGGGGTAAGTTTCTTCAAGAAAGTCCTTAAAAAGATAAAAGCCAGACCAGAAGAGTGCCTAATAATAGGAGATAAAGAAGAAGCAGATATTGCGCCAGCAAAAAAACTCGGTATGAAAACATTTCGCTTAAGAAGGGGTAAATATTCCAAACTACCAACAGTTGCTGATTTTGAGGCATTGGACCTTAGTAAAATATTTAATATCCTAAAACGCTAACCCTCTTTCTTCAGTTTTTCCTTTCCAACAATTTTCCCATCTTTTGATAGGGTAACTTCGTAAAAATAAGCAGAAAGGTCAGAATCCCATTTTACAACCCAGCCTTTCCCAGTTTCAAATGCTGTTGGCACTGAACCTTTGTAGGTTTTAATATAGCTATCAACATCTTCTGTGCCTGGAAGCGTATGTGATGCAATTATTGCCTCTTCTGAAAATCCAATTACGCATTTATCTTCCTTACAAACTTTACAATCTTTCGTTATATGGTCGGGAGGCTGACTTATAAAATTCTGCTCCGGATAATTGTAGTATATATGAGTTCTCTCTGGACACGGACTGGCTGAATTCTTTGTAACTTTGGCCTTTATTTCAAAATATTTCTCACTATCATTATTTGTTTTATCTTCTATGCCTATTATTTCAATATCTGCATTTGGATATCTTCCCTTAAGATCTTCTGTTACGAATTTTCTTGCATCTGCCTGTTCAATATTGACTTTATAGAATTGAACAAGGCTTAATAAAAGAAAAATAGCAACAACTAGGAATATAATTACAATAAGTTCCTTTCTCATAATCTGATTTGTGCTCTATATATTTTTATTAGTATCTTTATTTTTTTAATTTTAGAATAGCAGCAGCAATATCCCCATTTGATTCTTTTAATGCAGCAACTGCTTCTTCTTCAGTTACGCCCGTCTGTTCAATAATTAGTTTAACATCTTCGTTATTTAACTGTTCCTGAACTGATACATTCCCACTTATCTGAAACGATTTCTGCCCCTGCATGTTTATCTCAACAATCTGGGGGTCGGTTATAATTATGTTGTTCTCGCCGGTTTCTATTACAACTTTTTTAGCTGCAATTTCTCTTGAATTTATGCCCATCTGCTTCATTAGCCGCTGCATTTGTTTCGGGTCCATGTTTGGCAACATATATACAACCAACTAACTCAATTGAATTTAGAATTAATTATTTAAATAGTTCAACCAGTTCAGTTTTCCTTATTTCTACTCTCTTTATTGGGGTTATTTGTTTTAACCTGTTAAATAACCTAGATACAAATTTCCCATAGATTATATCTTGCATCAATTGTTCATATATTGCTCCTTCAGCGCCTTTTTTCGTTTCTTCAAAAACAGCATTCCTAAGGTTCTTTTTGGTATTTTGACTTACCTTAGATCCAGTAACACAGATTACCTTTATGTAGACTTTCTGGTCTTCTTTTGTTACAATAGGCACAGAAAGTTGTATTAATGATCGGTTCCTTCTAATTATTGTCTTTAGATAAGTAGGTAAAATCTCATATCCAATTAATTTTGTATTAGCAGTTTTACCTTTTAAGTCAGTGATTCGGAATTTTAACATGGTAAATACTGCGTTCTGAGAAGATCCACCAATAACTTCAAAGAGACTTGCCTTTACAATTCTATTAACTAAATTTTTTTCATCTCCAGATACTATTTCAGCAATTTCCTTTGCCTGGAAAATTGCAGGAGTGACTACGTTATACCAAGATTTACCCTTCCATTTATCTACAACTCTAGTTTTTTTCTGAACCATCAGTATCACATCAACAAAACTACTTTACTAATAATGCTGCCTTTTCTGGATCATACTTCCAGTTCTTGGGCAGTCTATCCCTTGAATTGTAATACTTGACTAATCTGTTAATCTTTGATTCAACATGCCCTAATTTTACCCTGTTGTGGGTATCTCCAGCAGCACTTTTTATGTGCTCTCTCATCTTAACTGCTTTTTTGATCAGGCTTATTAAGTCTTCTGGGTAATCTGGTAGAATTCCTTCTGATTTTAGCAGTTCTGTTATTGGCTTGCCTAAAAGATTTTTTACACTTGGAACTCCATGCTTATCTCTAAGAATTAAGCCTATTTTGGATGAAGGAGTACCTTTACGTGCCATTTCAAAGATTATTTCTTTGATCTTATTTTTATCAGCATCTACCCATTTTCCACTCATTTTAGATTTAGGCCTTTTTGAGCCTGCTTTGCCACCCTTTTTAGAATGTAATCTAGCCATAAAAATTTACCTCATTTCTTCTTCTGTAATTTTTATATTTGAACGAAAACTTCGTTCAATGCCATAAAATTTTCACCATTGTCTATTAAATTTCTATATTCCTAGAATTAATGTAATTAGAAAATAACAATAGAGATTTATATCTATGTGAGAGTTTGTTTTTTAATTCTATGTTTTCTGCAAAGGTCTGGGTATGTCCATCTGGAACGAATATAGAATCATATCCAAATCCAGACTTTCCTTTTGGCTCACTATTTATTTTGCCTTTGTTCTCACCAATGAATGTTTTTACTATATTTTTATCTTGATATGCTATGCAAGTCCTAAAAACAACATTTCTATTAGTAACGGCATCCATCAATTTCAATATTCCTCCAACCCCTATTTTTTTTATTACCCAACCTGAATACGCACCCGGGAATTCGTTTAACCCTTCTATAAAAATTCCAGTATCATCTACAAAGACAGGTTTTTTGGTCTGGTCGTAGGCTGCTCCAACTGCTTCTATTGAGATATCCTCTAAACTATCTGACCTGATCTCATCGTGCTCAAATTTGAAATGTTTGATTTCTAATCCTGTTTTACCCAGTATTTCCTCAGCTTCTTTAAATTTATTCAGGTTACTGGTTGCAAAAAACACCATATCTTAAATAATATTCCGCTTAAATTTTAAAACTGAAGTGTATGACTGATCAAATACAAGAGCAGAAGCTTGAGAAAAGCGAACCATTGCAGGTTAATAAAGTAGAGGAGGTTAAACCACAAAAAGAATCCCCTAAAATTGCCCCAGCAGAAAAGAAAAAAAACGAAAAAATGGCGGCCTCAATAAAAGAAATTGAACAGGCATTTTTCACAATCAAATTTTATCCTGTTGCAGCAAAGGAAGATGCTAAAGATCAGGCAGTCGCCAGGCTAAAAGAAATATTTAAGAGCGAAGAAGAAACCCTCAGGCAGCTTATACTTTATATGATACATGAAAATATCTCTCAAGTTGCAGAAATGAAATCAATGCACAACTTCGAATATTTCAAGAGGAAATTTCCAAATGCAGATGCAGCCCAGTTAAGAATGCAGGTCTATCGTGCAATGTTTAATTTTAA
>JACPAS010000027.1 GCA_016180665.1 Microcaldota archaeon | reverse complement strand
TAAATTCTATCTAATCGTATACGTCAGTTGGCGAATCAAGTAATTCACTGACTTACAATTCCAAAACTATTTTAATTAGTTATATAGAGATAAACTAATGGTTTTATGGTTGTTTGACAGGAATGGGCAGGCCCAGCTCTTTCTCTATGATGATGGTAGATTTATTTCAAGAGACGGAAGGAATCTAGGCTGGTTATTCGGTACTGTTGTGACTAATTTAGGCGGAGTCCAAGTAGGTTGGTTTGAAAATGGTGTTTTATACGACCGGGATGGTGCAGTTTTGGCGTTTTCTCAAAATGCTTCAGGATCTTTCTCGAGACCAAGTTTAGGAGGTACTCCAAGCTTCAGTCTGCCTTCAAACCCAGGTAAGCCAAATCTAAAATCCACAATCTCTTCTGGAAGAAGTTCAAACTGGTCTCATCGATCGCTTTGGAGTGTTTTTGGATGAAGCCCAAATGTTTTTATTGTATTCCATAGATATACGAATACATGCACTATGCAGTTAATCCTAAAAGAATCCCTATACCCACCAAGACCGAACTCAAAAAGAGAGGTGGAGTGTCTCCCTCTTACTGGAACAGACTAATATTAAAGGCTAAAGACCCTGAGAAAAAAGATGAAGCAATAAGAGAAGCCAGTCAGCGACTAGATCCGCATTCATTAGATGCTCTGATTAAGGTTTATGATTATGTTACCGCTAAATATAATGGTAGACACACTATAGTAGAACATGTTGTAAGAGACATCTTTAAGTTTAATCCACAGGACAGATATGTTTTAGATTTTATAAAGAGACTAAGCAATGCTTTGGTAAATCCGAGGGCACCTAACCGGGCTAATAGGGTTAATGCTTATTGGGCATATACCCTTGAGGTAGCCTGGACTCCTGGGGTGCATTGGCATGATATACCTGCTCTAAAAGTCTCACAATTAATAAGAACTATATTTGAAGACAAAAATGACCAAATCAGGATTGTTGCCTTGTTAATACTGCCACAAACCATCTCAGAACAGAACATATCAGACCTAATGGAGCTATTTGAAAATCCTAATAACTCAAACCAATTAAGAGCTGCAATCTTTTCTGTACTCTCACGCAATGTAGTTTCCAGCGAATGGCTTGCCGAAGTTAATAGATCTTTAGGTCTAGAGCCTTTTCATGTCCCAAGGTTATAATTAAACAGCATCTTCAAAAAATCATCATGTATTCTTGTTACGCTCAATGATTTACACTTAGCTGGTCCGATCAAATCACTAATTGAAGGCTTAGTCCGTCCCTTATCTCCACTAATTAATTCCTTAATATAAGTTCCAGCTTCAGCCAAAACTAAAATTTTGAACTTTTTATTTTTAGAATCAATTTCACTAACTTTTAAATCAATTATTTTCCTTCTCCTAATCAAGTCCGATCTTCTATGTGCGACCCTATTGGGCGTACGCTGCTCAATTACAGTTCCTTTCAATCCAGCAACAATCTTCTCTAATGAATCTCCATCAAATTCATTCTGTGTTTCAACCTTGGCCTCATATTCCTTATCAAAATGAGATTCAGTAACTACCTCCACAGTTTCTCTATTAACAAATTTCAGGTCAGAAACTTCTACTTTTCCTCCAGAATTAATCTTATTTTTGACCTCATCCAAATTGAATTTATGCTTCTTCGGGCTTTTAATTTCAAAAACAAAAGGTCTTCCTGCAGTATTTACTGCGTCTACGTCCTCCCGCCCACTAGCATGCAAGGAATAATCTTTTGCATCAGCAGCTTCCTTTATCGGATCTCCTATAAACTCTTCAACTGAATCGTAATTTTTCCCTTTATAATCGCACTTAAAACATCCGTCCCCATCACATTTTTTGCAGAGCCACCTGCTTTGAGACACCTCGGGAACTAATTTTTTATATCTACCAAAAATAAACAACGGTTCGTAGTCAATAGAAACAGAGTTCTTCTCAAAATCAAAAATCAATCTAATGTCCGCGTTATTAGAATCATACTTCTTATTAGTCAATTTCAAAAGTCCACCAACCAATTTCCTGTTTGCGTAATTTTTTATTGATTCAATTTTCAATAAACTCTCATCAAAATTAGTTTCCTCTTCAACAAGCCATTTATTTGGAATCCTAGTTGAGATTGCAAATTTCTCAAAATCAATCCCATTAATCAAATTAATCGCATCAGAAAGCATTTCCTCCAAAAGTGAAACTTCTACGAATTTTCTCATTTAAATCAAAATCCAGAATCAGATTCCAAAGTCTTTATGTGGTTCTGAAGGCAAGGCATTCTTCATCCTGTAGTTATCAATAATATTAAGTGCCCGTTTCATCTTCTCTACATGCGAACCAGCCTTCATAGCCATGGTTTCCTGGATGTACAATCCAAAATCAGAAAGGTTGCTTGATCCATTCTCCATCATCTTCTTTATGACTTCAACAACGATCTTTTTTCCCATCGTGTCGCTTCCCCAAATACTTAGGGCTAAGCTAACCTGGTTAATGAAATGTGTTTTCTCAGTTTCGCCCATCTGTTTCCAGCTGTTGACTACCTTATTTTTCAAAGAATCTGATAAATCTTGAAATAAATTTTCCATAATCATACCATCCATTTGAGATTTTTTACTCCTCTTTTTGCAGCATCATCCAATACTGTAACCAATTCATACACTGCCTGCAAAGCTTCCGGAGTTATTTTTTCTTCCATTGTGGCTACTCTGCTTGGCCTTAGTTTTCCAACATACTCATCCAGATTTGTTCTCGTTATCGGTACTGGTTTTAATAATAGTTTTGCAGCATCCCCAACTTCATGCATTATTCTTTGACTTATCTCTTTTAGGGTACGGTCTGCTTCGTCCTCACGTTTCTTGAGTTTTGGTTGAACCATACTAATACCTATACAAAAAATTATTTATATCTTGTGTAATTCGTCAATTCTAGAATAAAGGAGGCTCATCATAGTGCTCATGGTGCAGTACTAAACCCTTAATCCTGTGAACATTCTCCTTTGCTCCACCAATAATTAGCTTCTTCCCAATCAACTCTCCAGTTTCGACAACCCCACCAGCCTCTCTAACTAACAATTCTCCAGGAAGCACATCCCACTCTTTTAATTTTATCCCAACGTACGCATCCAGTCTTCCAGCAGCAACATAAGCAAATTCCAGTGAAGCACTTCCAAGTTTACTTAGCCTTAGAGTAATTGGGTAAAATGTATCAAAAACAATTTTTTCCGCTTCTTCATTCTTTGTAGAGTCAGGACAACAAAAAGCCATGAACCATTCGTGCGTATTAGTGGCTTCTTTTACTCTTAATCTTCTTGTTTTTTCCTCTCCAAAAAGAAACGCGCCTTTACCATATTCAGCATAAAACAACTCATTATTTATAGGATCATTAATTACTGAAAATATCGTTTCGCCTTTGTGCTTGAGTGCAATGGCAGTAGAGCAATACGGGATTTTATGAATAAAATTCGTAGTTCCATCTAACGGATCAATGA
>JACPAS010000026.1 GCA_016180665.1 Microcaldota archaeon | reverse complement strand
AATATCGTCGTTTTGATACATGAAAGTTTTGAGCTAGGACTTAATATTGAGTTCTGCTCCCAAAAGAACCAAACTGCTCCTAAAGTCGCTTAATTATGGGGATTTATTAGCAAAGCTGGTACGTACCAACTAACGAGAAAAGAATTTTAACTTGTAATACGTAAGAATAGCATGAACTTATTCAAAAATACTTCAGTCCAAAATAATATTATACGAAATGAAGAGGTATTTTATCCAGACTATCTTCCTGAAGAAATGCTACATCGAGAAAAGGAACTGCGAGAGATTGTGTTTAATTTAAAGGGAGTGGAAAACAAGAACAGGCCACCCAGTATAGTTATCCACGGTCCCCCCGGAACTGGAAAAACAAGTGTAATAAGATACATAATCAAAGAATTAAAGGAATACACCAGGAGAGTTGCCCCGGTTTTGGTAAACTGCTGGAATACTCCTAATAGGTATGGAATATTAAATAAAATTACAAATGGGATGGATGCTTTTGTACCTCAAACTGGCGTAGCGATAGAGGATATGTTTAATAGAATAAAAAAAGTTTCCCAGGAAGAGGGTAAAATCCCTTTAGTGGTTTTAGATGAAGCTGATGTAATAGTAAAAAATAAAGAGGAGAATCAGGCAATATTTTATGATATTCTGAGACTGAGAGAGACACATGGTGTAACTGCCGGGCTAGTGGTAATAACTAATGATGTTTCTTTTTTATTGAGAATTGATAGAAGAATCAAAAGCTCTTTGGCACAGTCAGTAATTGAATTTAAACCATATGGACCCCAGGAACTTAAGAGTATTCTGAAAGAGCGGGCTAAAATAGGATTATTCCAAGGCACCTATGATGATGAAATCGTGGGCGTGTGCGCTGCATTTGGAGCAAAAAACAACGGAGATGCAAGAATTGCGATAAATTTAATGTGGTTGGCCGCTAAAGAAGCGGAAAAAAATAATCAAAGTAAAATAGAATTGGAAAATTTGGAAAATCTTAAGAAAAACGTAAAAATTATAACTCAGGAAAATTTGGAAAACATCAAATTGACTGAAGAGGAAAGACGGGTTGTGGATGCAATTGGAGAAGAAGAAATAAGCAGCAGTGATTTATATAAAAAGCTTGATATGAGCGAAAGAACAGTTAGGCATTATCTGCTGAAATTAGAAGAGCTTGGAGTAATAGAAGTTAGAATGGAGAGTTTTGAGTCTGGAAGAGTTAAGATGATTAGAAGAAAAAGATGATCAAATGAGGGTAATGGAGAATTTGGAGTATTGTTTTATTAGCAATGAGCTTCAGAAAATAGTAGGGATGCATCTTTCTAATTTTTATAAAGTCGGAGATGGTAAATATAGAATGAAAATTGGAAGCGAGCAAATAATTTTAGAAGTCGGAGTTAGGCTTGGATTTGCCAAGTATCTGGGTGAGGCATTAGATGCGGATAATTTTGTAAATCGGGTCAAGAAAATTTTGGATAATAAAAAATTAGTAAAGATAAGGCAGTTGAATGACGATAGGATAATTATTTTTGATTTTGATGGTGGATTTGAATTTATATTTGAAGGATTTGGAAAGGGGAATATAATTTTAGTTGAAAATGGAAAGAATATTACTGCTTTTAAGGAAGAGGAATGGGCAGATAGGATCATTAGATCTGGAAGGGAATATAAGTATCCAAAAAATAGTTTGGTTGAGAATTTAGCTGAAGTATTATCTGATAAGTATGTTATAAGCTCCATGCTTAAACTCCCCTTAGGTAAAGAATATTCTAAGGAGATTTTAATCAGATGTGGTGTTGAGGAGAAAACACCTGGAGAATCTCTCAAAAAAGAAGAGATTAGGGAAATTGAACTGGAAATTGAGCGCATGAAAAAAGAACTGAAGCCATATCTGTTTATGGATGGAGAAATGGTTTTGGATTTTGGTTTGATAAAGTTTTCTAAATATGATGGGAAGGTTGTAGTGGAAAAAAATAGTTTAAGTGAAGCGACTGAGGAATTTTATAGGGGCGTAATTGAAAAAAGTGAAGAAGTCGAAAGCTTAGAAAGAAGGTTAAGCAAACAAATTGAAAGATTAGAAGAACTTAAGGTGGAAGAGAAAGAAAGAAAGTTAATTGGTGATTTTATTTATGAGAATTATGAGAAAACTGAGGATATTATTAAAAAAGCGAAGAAAATTGGAATTGAGAATGTAGAGAGTGAAATGAAAGTTAAGACAAATAAAAAGAAGAAGGAAATCGAGATAGAGATCTAGACGTTTACAGAAATCTTAAAATCAATGTGAAAAACCGCGTCTAATCAAAATCGGATTTATTTAATAGAAACTCTTCTAAAACTTTTGATGCCTTTCTGGGTTTGTCAACCATAACTGAGAGAATTGTTGTTTTTCCATCTCTTGATAGGATATGGACATTTTGAATATTTATTTTATCCTGCGCTAGAACATTTGTTATTCTGCTTAATTCTCCAGGCCTATCCTGTAATTTTACTACTAGAACATTTTCTTCACTTACAGTGTAATTATTTTTTTGAAGTTCTACTGCTGCTTTTTTGGAATCTTTAACTGTAATTACGACTACGGCTTTTCCGCCTACTACATCTACGCTTACGGATTCAATATTAACTTTTGCTTTACCTAAAATATAGGAGATGTCCGCTAACAAACCTACTCTGTCTTCTGAAACTATAGTTATACTTTTCATATAAAGACACCTCCTCCTAGTTATTTGAACAGGATTTTGCTCAAATCCTGTAAATTTGTATATATGGATAACCGTTTATATAGCTTATCTCTTCTTGTTTCACTAAACTGCAAGAAACGGCTATATTTATTACTTTTTCTCCCACTAAATTAGCTGAGTCAAAATTTTTTAGTGCTTGTCTCAAATCTAATTCTGTTATTTTTGTACCTTTGTAAAAGTCTTGATGGGTTCTTAAGTCTAAGAATTTTTCTCCTTCTTCTAAGATTTTTCCTAGTATGGCTGCGTCACATGCTGCAACTATGGTCTGGTTTTTTGAGTTGTGGATTTTAAGGTACATGAAAAAATTATATATTTTAGTATTAAAAAGACTTGCGTGCAAAGATTAATTTCTGCAGGGATGACAGAGTTTTTTCTAATTAGAAAAACTGGACCCTGGTCAAATGTGCGGGGCTTAGAAGAACCTTTTGGATTAGTATAAACTTGTGCCAAAACGTTTCATCGTAAAGGCATGAGGAATAAAACCAAAAAGTCTTTGAAACCCCGTGGTTTAGTACCTGCGCAGGTTCAAAAGAAGAAACGCAGGGGGATGCTTCCCCCTTCATTTCATTCTATTTTTCTGATACCCCCTCTTTGTTAGAGTTGTAATAAGACTGATAGAATCCGTTTCGAAACATGAAACTCGAAACAGGAAACTGAGATTCCTGCTCCCTGCATCTAGTTTTTTTCTATAATCTCAAGTTTTTCGTCCATCATCAAAGGGTTATCCGTTTCGAATCGTGAGTTTTGAATTGTCTGTCTAAAGTAAAAACTTAGGTGATTGTCTAA
>JACPAS010000025.1 GCA_016180665.1 Microcaldota archaeon | reverse complement strand
AATAATTCCGCTTCTTCTACAGTTTTTCCCATTACACCGATTTTATCAAGGCTGCTTGCATAGTCGATTAAACCAAATCTACTTACCAACCCATAAGTTGGAGTGTAGCCAACTACGCCACAAAAAGAAGAAGGTGCAGTTATACTTCCGCCAGTTGATTCAGCAAGACTTAGGTGTGGAAAATCTACGGCTTTAGTAATTGCAGCAGATCCCCCTGATGAACCGCCTGCTGATCTTGTCAAATCAATTGGATTTTTTGGAACTTTGAATCCTTCTCCATGATTTGTAGAGAACGTACCAAAACCAAACACATCCATTGAGGTCTTACCTATAAGAATTCCCCCTTCTTGCTCTATGAAATCAAATGCTGAAGAGCTAAATGGAGGAATATAATTTTTTAGAATGGCTGAGGAGCACGTGGTTCTTATTCCTTTTGTACAGATATTATCTTTAACTGATATTGGAAGTCCTGCGAGTTTGCCTAGTTTTTGGCCATTTAGTATTTTACGGTCTAGATCTCTGGCCTTTTCTAATGCATACTCTTCAGTAACAGTGTTGAAACAGGAGAGTTGGTCATTTATTTTATTTATTTTCTCAAAATAAGTTGCCAGCTCATCCTCTACGCAAGTTTTACCATTTCTTATTTTTTCTATATATTCCAGCATAGCCTCATCTTAATAAAACAAAAAATCAACAACTATTCAACTAATCGCGGACCTAGAAAATAGTTGTCCTTTTTGTGTTTGGTGTTTGAGAACGGATTAAATTCTTTTTCTTCTGCCTTGTCTTTTCTTAGAATGGGTGTGTGTTTTTTGCAGTCATCCTTTATTTGTGAAGTGTCAACTTCATCTAATTTATCAAATGCTTCAAGGACTGAGGTCAAATCTGCTGCAAAGCGAGTTTTTTCCTCTTCTGAAAGTTTTAGCCTTGCAGTTTTTGAAAGTTTTTCTACTTCTTTTTTATAATCCATAAATTCACCTAAAAGTTGTTTACATAAGGGGTAATGATCAATAAATAGATTATATAGTTTTGATATTCAGGTTTTAAAATAGTTGTTCTTATACCTATTCAACCATGAATACTAATTTAATGGTTTTATGTCGCTGTTAAGAAGATCTGAAATTGGAAGAGATTCCCTATTTGTCAGAACAAAAATTGGGGTAAAAAGAGCTTTTAGAAATACTGCATTAATTTTAAGCAGTCTAGTCGTTATGGGTATTGGGGTAGCTGCCTGCTCAGGAGAGAGAATAGATCAAGGTTTTAATTCAAATAGACCAGATGTTGCGGAAACAGAAGATGGGAAAAACTTTGAAGGAAGTGAAGACACCGCAGGAACCTTCATTCAGGCAATTCCACACATTCCTGAAATTCCTGTTGGTTTAATTCCTAATTGTAAGCCAGTTGACGGTTGGAAGATAAAGAGCACAGTCAAGGTTCTTCTTGGAGATTATATAGACCGAATACTTAATGACAGATGGTATGCTTTTGATAAGTCTAGTGGATATAATTTCTCAACTTCTCTTTCTGATCCTGAGAATGCGAATCCTTTTTCCAATGGATGGAGTGGACTAGCTGGTTTTTTTATATCAACCATAAACCGAATTTCTTCTACTACTGCAGATGTAACTGTAGTTAATCAGTATGGAAAACGGACTTATTTGGAATTGGAAGATTTCTGGGCTGGCGGATTTACAGTTGACAGTCATATAGAAATTGATGCAGTCGCATACACAATAAGGTTCTACGGCAAGAATGATTGGTCACTGGGAGTTCCGTTATGGGAGTTGAGCGGCTTGGAATTTGATTTTCACGGACAGAAGTGGAAAATTAGCGATGCTAATCCAAGTAAAAAATTACCTGATGACGAAAAAACATTATTGGTTGATGGTGGCTGGATTAAAATAAGAAACGCAAAAGGAGAAGAGCTTGAATTGAAGAGTGGTGCACCTTTTGATTTGGATAAAAAATGGAAACCAGTTCTTGGATGGAATAATTTCAGATTATTTGAAATTGCACTTGTAAGGAAAGAAATACAATATCTAAAAGAGATTGGACAGAAAATAGGAGTTGCAGGTAACCCTAATTGGAGATTATGTTATGATGGAATTGAAGAATTTCCAATTTCTAAAATTAGATTCGAATTAGTTTGGAATACTACTTACATTGAGGGTAAAGGATCTAAAGGTATTGAATTTTCGTGCAAAATCAATGCACCTTATTTAGAGGTAACCACTGATGCTAAGGGTGGAGTATTTACTTCAGAATCACCAAGAAAAATTAATGGTGACAGGACCATCGTAGCAATTGGGCCAGTTGAAGGTAAAGCAACAGAATGCGATTTAAAAGGACCAGGAAATTTAAGAGGAAGAACTTTTATTGAAACTGAAGATGGGGCTTTTGATTTTACAACTACTTGGGCAGAACTTGGAACAGGCGCACTTATTACAAAATTCGCATATCCTACTGGAGAAGCAGACATTCTTGTAAGGGCTTTGACTGATGGAACCATTGAATTTGCTTATGTGGAAAATGCAGGTGGACAAACTACAAGTAAAGACTTGGTTTTAGTTATTTACGATCCTATGGATGGACAATTGAGATCTATGAATCTTGTCTATAATAATTCGGGAAGTGAGTATGTTACAATTATGGCTGCTGGCCCATTTTTACCAGCGTGGCTCCCTTTTAATAGGGGTGAGGGGGATAGAACAGAACGTGGAACTTTGGTGTTGACAAGAAATGGAGAATTAATGGAATTAGGAGTTATGAAAACACTATCTCATTCATTGATACATTTCATGGTCAGGAATTTGGAATAATAGCTTTTTATATTTAATTGAGAGATTAGATCATAATAAGGAGTGGAAATCTATGAAATATGTTTATGTCTTGCTTTTGTTTTTTGCGTTTTTTGGATGCGTCACTATTCAGTTGGATGTAACTCAGAATTTTTATTTTGATGGAACCAGCAAGATAGATTATTATGAAGCATTAATGCCAACTCCGGATTTATTACATGATACTTATCATTATTTTAAAATTTATAAGAATCCTTTTCTTCTGCCATTTAACAAGGTAGCTCCTGAAGTTTTTGCAAAGAGACCTTATGTGATATGTGATCTGCTTGATAATAATGGAGTTCAGTGCAATGTAGAGAAAACTAAGAAAAAGCTCAAGGGAGAAGATAGTGCTTATAATGTAGAGTTAGACGGTTATAAGAGTGAAATGACCGTCAAGCAGGGGGAAGACTTTAAGATGACCAAAGTCGAGGATAATATAAATTTAATGGATATTTACACTTATGAAATATACAAAGTTCCAACACCTTTGTCAAACTTTTTAAAGACAAGGAAACACTTAGAAACAGATTTGGAAGAAGAGATGAAAAAAGAAGCTGCAGCTTCCTTGTATGAAGCCTACCAAAATGGAGTGTGTATTTCTTATAGTAAATTGATTTCTGATTGTGATGTAATTAATCTTGAAGAGAAAATAACGGTTTCAATAGATCCTGAGATTGACGATTTTAGAAAA
>JACPAS010000112.1 GCA_016180665.1 Microcaldota archaeon | reverse complement strand
AGAATAAGCTTCAAAAAATAATTTTTGCACTGCTTTTTATTACTAAAAACAAACCAAATGCAAAAGGTAATTCTTTTTTCATTTCCTTTTTGAGTTCTTCTGTTTTTAATTTCCCAAAATCAAAACTCGGCACATCTTCTAATAATTCCACTTGTAGTTCACCTTTTGAAAAAGCAACTGCATTGTCCAACGGTGAAAAATTAGTTAGATCATTGACTATTCTTGCAATTAATCCTGTTTCTCCATGAATACTGTTTGGGACTCTAATTAACTTGGAAATATCGTATGTAACCCCAGCATCGGCACCTATACTCCTTAATGGAAGAGACTCAGCAACTACAGATAGTTTTTCGATTAGATCATTGACTGAAGTACGACTCCAGTTCCCATCTTCTATCCCATTCAAGAATAAGTCTCTTTCTTTTCCTAATTTTCTTGATATCTTTGATGGGGAATTTTTTACAAGTGCTGCTGTTTCCCTTGCAAATCTTCCCTTGTATCCAGCATCTGTTGGTTTTGGTCCGGTTATTTTTTTTACACCCTTCTTTATTTCCTCAACATGGAAGAAGTTCTTATAATCTAACCCAGTTCCATTTACATAATCTATAAGTTCTCTGCGCTCTTCTGAACCAAGAATTAGGTAATCATTGGCACGAACATGAACATGATAGCCACGATTACCAGAAAAGACAATTAAGATGTCTTTTTTATCTATACTGAAATCAGAAATTAGAAAATCTTCAACTAAGCGAATTACATCCTCTTTTGCTTTATTCAGCATCAAATATACGCCGTATTTTGTATCAGAATGCAGATCCAAATCAAAAATAACATCTGCACCAAGCCAGCCTTTTTTTGTAATTGGAGTGGCTGCTGGAAGTTCATAATATGCAGCAGAATGAGAAACAAACAAAGGTGGGTTATTCTGAAGGTATGTCTGCAACTCCGAAGTTGTTGGAAATGCCAAGTGTCTTGCATCTATCTTTTTCTGATTACCGATTCCGAACTCTCTTCTTTCTATTTGGCTTACATGAAAGTCTGCATTCTTGTAATATTCTGAGAATTTATTTAAGATAAATGTTTTTTCTTCCTGATTCATAGTCTATACCTGTCTTTTATTTTTCCAGTTAAGTGGGTTGCCAATTTTACAGTCTGCACAGCATAGACCATATGTAAGCATTGTTGCGCATGAAGGCATAGTATAATTCTTCTTTTTTATGTGTTCTAACTGATACTGGGTAATTTTTTCGCTAAAGTCTGGCAGGTTTGAGTACAAAGAGATAAGATTTTCTATAGTTACGCCTTTATTTACTAAATAAACTGCCAACCCCCATCGTGCCTGATGATTTAAGTTTTCATGCTTTTTTAAAGAGTCCAGTAACTTTTCAATACATGGCGGATTAGCACCTTGTTTAAATGACATAGTAGTTTGAGGCTCAAATCTTGGAATTTGTTTAATCAGATCCTCAAGTGCATTTTTCATAGAATCTGGTATTGACTTGACCATGGGAGTAGATTCGATATGTTTTCTTACTGCTTCTTCCATTAGCCTCGATAATTCTCTCCTGTTTACTGCTACTAGACCGTTTTTTATATTTCTATTAATAAGTTTATAATCAATAGAACGTGGGGAATTTTTTAAATAAAGTGGTATTGGTAACCATCCTTGGTTCGTAGACTGGATGTTTAATTCTTTAGAGAGAAGCTGGAATTCATCTTCTGTTTCTGATGCGAGATTTGACGATACTGTTTTTGACTCTGCAACCGCAAATTTGTTTGTTATGTATCTGTTTCTTAGATATCCTAAAGCCATTCGCGCTGCTGCAAAGCTTGCTATTTCTTCTAATTTTTCATCTTTATGAATTGCTATTGACTGTCGCCTTCTGCTTTCCAGTGATGCCTTGATTCGTTCAATTCCTTTTAAAATTATTGAATCAGTAAGCTGTACTTCTTCTAGAAGTTTTTTTGCCTGACTTGTGAAAGGATATTTTACTGCAAAATCAATTTCCTCCATATTTGAGTTATTTAGAGGTTTCAAATTAAAATACGCTTCGTTTGCAACAACTGGTTAGTTAGAATATATCCGATATCGAAAGATATTATGCCAAAGAAATAGTCGACTCTCCCTGAGAAAATAAAAAATAATGCTACAAGTTTTAGGAAAAGACGGTGTTCCGTAATAAGGCTTAGATTTCTTGGGAGCTTGATTTCATCTAAAGAAGCAGGAATCAAAAATATTAGAAAATGAATAAAATCGAAGTCTTTTATACCTGCAAGAATAGCAAGAGCACCTAGGAAAAAAGTAAGTTGATGGGTTGGCTTATCTATTTTTCGCATAATTACCTGGGCAAACAGAACAGATAAAAAAAGCGTTGCAAATGTTGCCTGATTAATTATTACTGCAATTAAAATACCTGCTAAGATTGAGAATAACCATTTGGTTCTGTTTTTGCCTTTCCTTTCGTCTTCTATAAAATCTGTTGCTTGGACTAGAATACCAGCGAAGAATGCGAGAAGATAATAGAGCATGGTAGGATTACCTTAAGAGGGAATAAAAAGCCCCAGGAGAGAGTTGAACTGCCGACCTTCTCCTTACGAGAGAGACGCTCTACCAATTGCACAAGAATCTTTCGATAGATTTATCTTATGGTTTTTCGAATAGAATCGTTTTGCCATGAAAAGGACCTAGTCCAAAAGGATTCTTACTGAGCTACTGAGGCATGAATAATTTATATTTATCCTGATCCAACAAAAAAAGTCGGATCAGTCTATCCCGAACCAAATCGGAAAAACTTAGTTGGTTCGGTATATTGAACAAAATAAGAAATAAATCTATTGGTTTCTGGTTCTAATTACTTCATAACCTATGACACCAGACTCTTTATAATAAGCACAGGCCACCCCGTTTTTTCCTGCTTTTTTTACTGCCTCTGATGCTTCATCTGCAAGGCGCGTGATTTCCTCTGCAAGTGCTTCTGCTGTTACTTCCCTTCCTGAATTACGAAGGCTTTTCTCTGCAACAGAGAAATCGCAGACTCCTATACTGCACGTTACTTTTATTCCGTCGCTTGTTCTTTCAAGAGCTGTACGGAATCGGTTTGCAACTGAAACACCAACGGGAACCGGCGCGTAATCAGGATTTGCAATTTCGAGAATGGCTCCCATTTCATCACCTCCGTTTCTGGCTGCTATATCTGTAAGGCTGTTTCCTGTTCTGAGAGTTGTCAGAAGTGACCCTGCAACGTATTTGAGGGCCCTGTCTCCGCCCAAATGCCCATGTCTAGAATTTATTTCTTTGAAATTGTCCAAATCTATTAAAAGAAGTGCAAACCTCCTTCCTGAATTAATATACTTTTCAGCAGCTTCTAAAACTGCCTGCTGGAATGTTTCTTTTGAAGCAAGGCCGGTCGGCCTGTCTAGTGTCTTTGCAATCAGGCTATAAGTGACTGCCCAGATTGTTTTTGCAAATTTGAATGTCCCTGCCAAAAAAGGAAACCCTCTGACTTTCAGATTTGGCCCATCTATTACAATAAAACCATAGTCCTGTGTTCTTG
>JACPAS010000111.1 GCA_016180665.1 Microcaldota archaeon | reverse complement strand
AATCTTTTTACGGTTTGTAGAGACATAATTATACACCTTTATTTATAACCTCTAAATTGAGTTCCTGAGCTTTTGCAATTATTTCTTTTTTCTTCTTTAGACCGACTGAAGAAGCAACCCTGATTAAATATCCCTTAGAGGTTTCTATAACTTCCTTAACATTGTGAACAATTTTTTCTTTGAGACCAGAAGGGTGTAACGCACGTATTTGCATTGGGGTTCCGTAACCTACTTTTGGAGACCCACCTGCAGATCGCTTTCGTATTCTTTTTTTGTTATCAATGCCTCTTGGTTTTCTCCAGCGTGATTTTACACTTTTTCTGAAGTTAGTGTTGAGCGTATTGAATTTTGGCTTTTTCTTTTTTCTTAATACCATATATTTCCACCATATTCTAGATCATAAATGATCCATCATTCATGAGATTACATAAATTCCATCTTGAAATACTCTGCCATCTTTGTTCCTTATTTTTGTCGCAGTGCGAATGTTTGCAACTGTTTGGCCCAGTTCCTCCTTATCTGAAGAGGTCAAAATTACATCTTGGCCTTTTACTTCAATCTTTACGTTTCCGAATATTTTTGCTCTTCGTGGCTGCTTTTCACCAAGGAAATTCTTTATTGTGATGTCTTTGCCTTTTACTTCAACAGTCATAGGAAAATGGGCAAAGACCATTTTCATTGTTGTCTTGTAGCCTTCTGTTACACCTTTAATCATATTTCTTACATGAGCATAAGAAGTGTTCTCTAATGCTTTCGAAGTAGCTAAGACTGAGAGTTCTTTACCTTCTATTTTTATCTGAACCGTCTGTGGGAAAGGCCTTGATAATTCTCCTTTTGGACCTTTTGCATGTAATTTAAGATTATCAAATTGTAATAGAACCCCTTCTGGAATTTGCATAATTTCACCTTCACCAGCCTTTGGGTTCATGAGCCATATATTCACAAAGGCTCGTGCTAACCCAAACACTGTTTTTCTCAGGTAATTTTTCCTTCATTTTTTCACCTAATAAACATACGCTATTAATCTTCCACCAAGATGTCTTTTTTGAGCTTCGCTATTTGTCATTACGCCCTGTGACGTTGAAACTATTAATAATCCAACCCCAACCGCAGGAATATATTGCTCTTCAGTATATGCCCAATTTTCTCTCTTTATTGGAAATCTTGGTTTTATGACTCCACAATTGTTTATTCTTCCATCTAGTTGAATATTAAAACAACCACCTCGGTTGTCATCAACAAATTCGAAATCTTTTAAGTATTTATTTTCCTTTAGTAATCGAAGAACTTCTCGAACGAGCTTTGTGGCGCGGACTGAGCAACTGTCTTGTCCAACCATTTCATGAGTTTTTAATGTATTAAGCGCATCCGCAAGATGGTCTATTGCCATAAAATTTTCACCTTAGTTTTTCATCATCAAATTCTTATATTTGAAATTTTGTCAAAAATTTCAATTTATATTAACCGCCAAATTTTTTGAATCCTATATCATATGCTATTTCCCTAAAACATCTTCTGCAGGTATAGAGATTATATTTTCTAATTAATCCGCGAGCATTTCCGCAGATCCTGCATTTTCTTTTTCCTTTTCCCTTAAATTTATCTTCTATTGAAACCTTCATAATTATCCTATTCCTCTATCAATTTTGCTTTAATTACTGATTTTGTAAACTCTGCTGCCTCGTCTTTTTTTATCAGATGATGCTTTCCAATTTTTGCTGGCCTGGTTCTTCTTTGAACTACGCCTTTGCCTCTTCGTTTGAGAGTGACACACACATCAAAACCAAACATACCTATTTTAGGATCGTATTTTGCTCCCGGAAAGTCAATATACTCTTTAACGCCAAAGGAGAAATTCCCAGTAGCATCAAAATTTCTCATATTCAGTACGTTTTTATTCGCAATTAATGCTTTTTCTAAAAATTTCTTAGCTGGTGTTCCACGTAAAGTTACTTTAACTCCAATTGGCAACCCCTGCCTAAGTTTAAATACAGGGTTTCTTTTCTTTGCTTTTGTCTCTATAGGTTTTTTTCCAGTTAGCTTGCTGAGTAATTCCTTTGCATAGTCCAACCTTTCACCTGGCGAACCTACGCCTATATTTACAGTAACTTTTTCAATCAGAATTTCTCGCATTTTATTCATTAACTAAACACCTTTCACTGTTTCATTTACTACGAATAGATATTTTGCAACTGTAACGAACTCCCCGTCTTTGCTGCTCATCCTTGCTTCTGATTCCTTACCTTCTTTTCTCTGAATAAACTCTTCTAATTTTGCAACTGAACCGGCATGTTTTCCTTCTCTAATTAAACATCTCGCTCCTTTTTGAAGTTTAAGAGTGTCTGATACCTTGGAACTAGTTATATCAAAAATAACACTGTCACCAACGCGAATGTTATTATCTGCAATTATATTTCTTCCATCATGAGAAGTGAGAATAATTTTCTTTTTTGGAGCAACATGCTTCTTAACTATTTTGAGTATTTTCTTATCTACTTCATTTTTTTGAATTTCAATAGGGGCTAACCTACCTTTATGATCTACCAATAATCTGAAGTGCTTGTCTGCTGATGTGAATGAAACAACATCCATGAAACCAACTGGAAATGCTTCATCTGAAATTGATTTCCCATCAACTGAAACTAGATGGTTGGAGGTTATTTTCTTAGCTTCTGAAGCAGATTTTGCAACCTTTAATATATCTCTTAAAAGAACAGAAAGTGGGATAGATTCCGATTTTGGATGGGCACCTGGTGAAGACGTGATTAACCAGGTGTTTTCTTTCTTATCAGTAATGAATAGTGATTTTTCAGCTGCAAGCCTTTTTGTATGCCCTTTTCTACCTTTTTTTGCCATAAAATTTTCAACCTCATTCTGTTCCAAGTAAAATTTTATATTTGACCGAGTCTTCGGTCAATGCCATAAAAATTTCACCTTAGTTTTTTCTTATTTAAATTTTTATATTTGAACGGTCCGCCGTTCAATGCCATAAAAATTTACCTCATTTTCTTTTAATTATGATTTTGAAGGTTGTTTATCCTCCTGAGTAAACAATTCTTTTCTAATTTCATTCATGTCAACCTGAGTTAGTAGTAAATTTGATGGGTCAATGGGAACCAGAATATCCCTGCCTCTCAAATTTTTTCTTGTTAGACCTTCTATGAAAACTTTAGATCTATTATAATCAACACGCGCAACTTTACCTGATTTTCCTTTTAATGAACCTCGCATTACTTTTACCTGATCCCCTTTCTTAAGTAAAATTGATCTTTTCTTTGATTTCATCTTTTGTCTAAGTTCTTTTGAGAGATGAACATGAAGATAGCTCTTCTTCTGGTGTAATTTTGCATTATAATGTTTTTTTCTCTCGCTGTCTGATTTCATAGTTACACCTAATTACAATATGCCTGCTGAAATAGCTGAAACTTTTGGATATCTCTCTGCGACTTCTCTTGCCACAACTCCTTTTACTTCTGTGCCTACTGGCAATCCATCATCAGTTACTAAAACTGCTGCATTATCTTCAAATGAAATTCTCCAGCCATTTGCTCGCCTATATTCTTTTTTTTGTCTAATTATAAGTGCTTTAACGACTTTTTTTATCATATCTGGATTTCCTTTTTTTACTGAAGC
>JACPAS010000035.1 GCA_016180665.1 Microcaldota archaeon | reverse complement strand
TGAATGAAGAGTATCATGGGAGTGAACGGTCGACTTCTGGAGAACATCCTAGGGCTCAGACTATCATTGAATTTTGTAATCAGCGAATGCAAAAAGACGTAGCATTGTAACGTTTCTTTTGGCTTCCCACCCCCGGAGTGGAAACGAAATACTATAAGTGGTCGGATGAGTACATCTGACCTGCCCGCAATGCTAGCGCAAGCGTTGCAGGCGGGCCAAATCTCCCTAATTCTTCTGCTTTACCTGCTTCTCCGTCTTCTAATCTCTCCCGTATTGCTTCAAGTGATGCAGATAATTCTTCTCTTACCTCCTCAGGTAAAGATTTTGATTCTTCTAATCTTGCTTCTGCATTTGCTAATGCTTGAAGTGCCACCTCGGTGTGACCTTGAACCTTTTCATCTGAAGCTTCGAATGCCTTATCTAATACGCCTTCTAAAACTTCTTGAGCTTGTTGTCTTGCATCGAATGCTGCCCCGGCTACTTCCTCATCCTGTACTAATGTTACTTCTGCAAGCTGTTCAACTGGCTGACCAGTCTGGACTGCAACTTCGCTTAAAATATTTTCTACGTTATCTGATGTTGTTGAATAAGATTGTTTTTCTCCATTAACTTCTACATTGACATATGTAACACCAGTATCATCTACATAAACATCAACATGATCTTCAATTGGTAAAACTTCGGATTGAACATCATAGGTTACTGCACCGGTTGTTGGATCAGTTTGAGCATTTACTTCAAAGTCTCCTTTTGCTTCAATAGTTCCTTCATTGATCACTAATTCTCCATTTGCACCTAGACTCGTATCTGCACCAGTAACTACGGTTGTTTCTAATTCTGGTTGAGCTACATACGGAGGTAGTGTATCTGCTGTTGGTTCAAAGTATTCAGGTGGTGGAACGAATGAATCTGCGTGGAAATCCATTTCAACTACAGTTTCACCAGAAACTGTCGCAGTTTGTTCTAATACGATTGGTTCAGTTGGAGCTGCAAATGTATAAGTAGTTCCATCTTCCATTGTAATTGTATACTCATCTGCAAGATCAAAATGAACTTCATCAAACTCTTGTAATTCAGGTGGTAATTCTAATTCACCCAATACTGTGGCATAACCCGCAGTATCTAATAAATCAACTGGTATTCCTTCTTCTGGTAAAGGAAGTGGATAACAAGTTCCATCATTACAAACTTGGGCTCCTTCAAAATGAAGAATTATGCCTTCCATACCGCCAGTAACAGGATAATCTTTAACAGCAACAATAAGTTTTTTCTGTTTAGCTTTTGCTTCTTGCTCTTTCAAAGCTTCTTGCTTGTTTTCAAAACCCTTAAGGGTACATCCACTCAAAAATAACATTCCAACTAAAACAAATACTATGAAAGTTTTACCCATATATTCCACTAGACCACCTTTTCGCAGTTTTTAATTGGTTAAGGTTTATAAAGGTTGTGCACTTTTTTATTTTTCGGGGAGAGAATTAGAAAAAAGATGGAAAAATAAAAAGAAAAACTGGTTATACGTTTCAATCTATAAAATCTTGTGGTGTTGGAACCTCAGGTTTATCGCCCTTACGTTCACGGGTTTGCTTAACAATTTTTGCCACAAGTTCTTTTGGAACAAAATTGTATCCGGCATATTCCTGATACCAGATTGCGCGGCCTTGTGTAACTCCCCTTAATTCATTGGAGAAACCGAACATTTCTGAAACTGGGATTATCGTGGTGATAGTTGCATTTTCTCCTTCTTGTTGCATATCAACCAATTGGCCTCGTTTTCCATTTGTTAAATTAATAACGTTACCGGCATATTCCTGGAGGGTCTGGATAAGGATTTTCTGCCTTGGCTCCATTAAAGTGTCTCCTGCAATTAGTAAACACGCATAGATCGGGCGTTTCATTGTTGGAAGCATCTGAGCAGGGCCTCTGTGAATATTATCTTCGTGCAAGAATGCATCAACCAAAGTAACTTTTACACCAGATACTTTCTCTTTAGCTAATGGGCCGCTATCCATTGCTTCCTCAAAACCCTGAATGAGTAGTTCTTCTACTTCATTCAAATATTGGATACCTTTTGTTCCGTCAATCAAGATATTTTTATTGTATATGTCCCAGACTTTTTTTGCCTCATCTCTTTCAAATCCTGTTTCAATTAATTTCTCAACAAGTTCTTTTCCTTTAGGTCTTCCCTCTGGAATTAGGCCTTCGTTGATTGCTTTCATCATCGCATCTGAAAGGGGTTCAACTAACACTTTTAACTTATTGTGCTTATTTGGTGATTTACCTTCGAATGGACCAGCGCTGCCTTTTATTGTCTCTCTATAGACTACGATAGGCGGCGAAGTTATAATATTGACTTTTTTCTCGTTCTTTATTTTGTATTCTATAATTTCAAGGTGCAGTTCACCCATTCCTGAGATTAAATGTTCGCCCGTTTCTTGGTTTAGTTCTACTCTTAGGGTGGGGTCTTCTTTTGAAATTCCTCTTAAGACTTCAATTAACTTTGCTAAATCTTTGCTTTCTTTTGCCTCTATTGATTTGGTAACTACTGGTTCAGAATAGTGTTTTATTTGCTCGAATGGCTCTATTGGTTCTGTGCTTATTGTTTCTCCAACATAAACGTCTTTTAAACCTACGAACGCACCAATGTTTCCTGCAATTACTTTTTCTGCCTGGACACGATCCGGACCCATGAAAACTCCAACTTGCTGGACTTTTGCATAAGCTTTTTTTGCATTTACGTAAAGTTGATCTCCTTTTCCTACTTTCCCTGAGAATAAACGGACGACGGCAACTTCTCCAGCATGTTCATCGTAGACTACTCCGATACAGACACCAATTGTTTGTGCAGAGCTATCACAGTTAAGCATCCACTTTCCCTGTTCTGATTCCAAATCATGTTTCCAAAGAACAGGAACACGGTAAGCCTGCGCGAATTTTGGATTTGGCAAGTGAGTTATAATCATTTCCAGTAAGACTTCATCTACTGGGGATTTTTCAACTAAGAAAGCATGATCATTAGATTGGCACTTATCAAAAATATCTTTAAAGCTGATATTGAAGCGTTGCATTGATTTTACGCTCACTGCCCATTTGTTGAATGCGCTTCCAAATGCAACGTTCCCTTTATCTACTTTAATTAGCCATTCTTCTCTCTTTTCTGGCGGAGCATTGTTTTCAATTATTTTGTTTACACCAGTGATTATTTTGATTAATCTCTGCTGCATTGCGGTTGCATCTAGTTTTAATTCATTATCATAATTATGAAATAGTATATCCACATTTTTATCTAGCAAGCCTTCTTTTAGAGCTTGGGCTGAATTTTTAGAAGTAGTTATCTTCTGGACCACTGCTTCAGTAGTATAGATATTAAGACTGGCATCAACTAATTCCCCCAGGGCCAAGCTTTTGAATTTCTTATCTTCAGTAGTCAATCCTAAGGTGAGAACTTCCCCCTTCTTCATGGTGAAATGTAAGTTAATTTTCTCATCCCCGAATAAAGTACCTAAAGGGGGCGGGATTTCCTTTCCGTTAAGCTCTTTAGCCAACTGCTTTATTTCCGATAAGTTCCCACTAGTTCCGGCTGCAGAGACTAGGGAAGCTAATAAAACGATTAAAATTAGTCCAAATATTGCTGGTTTCATGGTAAATTGGTCTCCTTATTTGAATATAACTTTACTATTTTATCATCTAAAAAGTAGTGGTATTTA
>JACPAS010000101.1 GCA_016180665.1 Microcaldota archaeon | reverse complement strand
ACCAATGAAAATTGACGAATTGGCCAAATCAATGGGAATAACGAGAGGAGAGCTTGGGCATATTTTGAGAGCCAACAATGTGATTGAATTAAACTTGACAAGCTATAGTGAAAATTTGGGAAGGGGGTTATAATTACTAAGGATACGTTTGCTGTTTTTGGGCAAATTTTAGTAATTCCAGCATTTGTTTTTCTTTCTTTGATTGGTAAAACTTTTGTAAAGAGAAAAGTGTTGTAAAAGTTTTTAAAGAGTGTGCTATCCCGAAATTATGTCCTCTCGTACTACGACGTAATAAATTAACATTGAATTCTTCTTAAATATCGATCTGATGGCGTATTCAGATCTAAGCTCATATGTGGTTTTACATTATTATACCAGTCCATAAAATCATGAATGTCTGAACACATGTGAAGTTTCTGTTTAAGTGTTCCAAAGAATCTTTCTATTTTTCCATTACTCTGTAGATGTTTAACTCTTTATAAAACCTGTTCTATTTCATGATCTTCAAGGAATTTCTCAAATGCGGTTTTGCCTTTACTCAATCAACCTTTTCCACACCTGCTTAATTCTCTCGGTCTCACTCTTCAGCTCCTTCTCTCTTTTTTCTATCTCCGTACTATCAATTTTTACCCTAAGCCTTTCCCGCTCCAATGAAACTGCTTTCTTAAGTTCGCTCTCACTAAGTTTAATCTTAGTAAACTTCTGCAAATCAACTAACTTCATTTCACTTAGTTTCTTCTTCTTAGAAATAAATTCTTTCACAAGTTTTCCAGAAATCTTATGTGCTTCACGGAACGGTAATCCTTTCATAGCCAGTAAATCCGCCAATTCCGTAGCTTGTGCATAACCGTTTTCAAGCTCTTCTTCAATAATTTTGGAATTAAATCCAAGACTTTTAACAACTGCAGCAACAACTAATAATGATCCATTAACAATCCAAACGCTTTCCATTAAAGGTTTCTTAGTTTCCTGTGAATCTGAATTATATCCAGAAATCAATCCTTTCGTAGAAGCAAGAACACTCATTAAATTCCCGTAAACTCTTCCAGTTCTTCCTCTTACAATCTCAAGGATATCAGCATTCTTCTTATTCGGCATTATTGAGCTTCCGGTGCAGAATTCATCTCCAATCTCAATCATTTGCTTCTCTGAATACCAAATTAATTCCTCAGAAATTCTGGAAAGCTTAGTCATCAATACTGAAAGAACTGAAATCAATTCAGCTTCAAACTCCCAACGACAACTAACTACATCCAATGCATTATCCTGTACTAATTCAAATCCAAGTAACTCAGCAGTCCTCTTTCTGTTAATTGGCCATGGCGTGCCAGTACATGCGCAAGCCCCAAGTGGATTCTGATTAATTCTTTTATACAAATTCTTTAATCTTTCAAGATCCCTTGAAAAACTCTGCACATAACTATCGCACCAGTAAGAAACAGTCTGGGGCTGGGCTACGCGTGTATGGGTATAAGCAACAAACACAGAATCCTTTTTACTTAATTCTACAAATGATTTCTGCAATTGAACTGATGCTTCTCCAATTTCAATAATTTTATCCCTCAAATAAAGGCGTGTATCCAAAATAACCTGGTCATTCCTTGAACGCGCAGTATGCATTTTCTTTCCAGCAGGAGTAATTGCAGTAACTGCACTCTCAATATTCATGTGCACATCTTCTAATTCTTTCTTAAGTTTGAACTTTCCAGATTCAAAATCTTTCTTTATTCTGAGGAGCGCAGCAACAATCTCGTCAGCTTCAGCATTAGAAATTATTTTCTGCTCAGAAAGCATTTTCACATGCGCAACATTGCCAAGAATATCATAGAGTACAAGCTGTTCATCTAGTTCAATATTCTCTCCGCTATTGAACTCAAGTATTTCCTTTTTAGGATCTTTAGAGAATCTTCCGCCCCATAACATTTTTATACCTCAATAAAACATTAACTGCTCTTGAATGCACGGCATTCAAGCGTTCAATTTCCCTTTCTCTTTTCAATAATCGCACGATGCGCCATTAAACGAATTGCATTGATCTTTATAAATCCTAAAGAATCCATTTGATTGAATCCACCTTCAATATCCATGCTGGACAATTCCTTGTTATATAGCGAAGTCGGGGATTCACGGCCTTTAATAATTGGCAAATTTTGAGCAATTTCTGCAAATTTTGGGGAAAGCATATCCCTTAATCTCATTACCTCTCTGTCCATAGCAACTGCTTCAATATCCATGTGTGCATCACGTAAAATAGTTGCTCCGGGTGTTTCATAAACACCACGTGACTTTATTCCAACGAACCTATTCTCAACTATATCAATTCTTCCAACTCCATTCAGGCTTCCAAGTTTATTCAAATATTGAAATAACTCCAGTGGCCCGGTTTTAACAGTCCTATCCTCCTTATTCACCACTTTAACTGCAACACCGTCTTTGAAATGGATTTCCAAATTAGTTTCCTTATCCGGGGCTTTCTTTGGAGAACTGGTAAACTCAAAAATATCCTCTGGAGGTGAAGCCTTCGGATCTTCTAAAATTCCGGATTCATAACTAATATGCATAAGGTTTGCATCAGTGCTATATGGTTTGTCCACAGTAGCCTTAACAGGAATCCCTCTTTCATGTGCATAATTAATCAAATCTGTTCTTCCTTTGAATTTTGCCAGAAACTCAGCATCCTTCCAGGGTGCAATTACTTTTATTTTCGGATTTAGTGAGTAATACGTTAATTCAAACCTGACCTGGTCGTTGCCTTTTCCAGTAGCTCCGTGTGACACGTACTGTGCATTCTCTTTTTTTGCAATCTCAATTTGTCTTTTTGCAATTACTGGTCGAGCAAGGGATGTACCTAGCAAATATCTTCCTTCATAAATTGCATTTGCCTTAATTGCCTGGAAAATAAAATCAGTTACGAACTCTTCTTTTAAGTCCTCAATATAAACTTTTGAGGCTCCGACCTTCAATGCCTTTTCTTTAGCAGCCTGGAAATCTTCCTCTTGTCCAACATCCGCAATATATGCGATTACTTCGTAACCTTTTTCGACAAGCCATTTCAAGATACATGAAGTATCCAATCCACCTGAATAAGCTAAAACTACTCTCTCTTTCATTTTTCTCACTCCTCCAACTATTTGTTTAATTTTTTTATTAATATATAAATATTACTCTCTCAATAAAGGTAAAGTAGAACAGCGAGCGTAGCCTTCTCCCTTTACTACCTCTTCAAGATTAAATCTAATTACTGTTTGATGGTATAAAGTTTTTAATATTCTGGCTAACCTGTTACAGCTTGGAGTTATTATTTTGGTGTGCGGGTCCAACGAAAGCACATTCACCCCTAGTTGTGTTGCTTCCCTTTCGCTAATTCCAATTAACTTGCCATATACTCTTTCTAATAACTCTAAATCATCGGTACTAGCAAATGCAGTTTGATAAACAAACGCGCCACCTGCAGTTCCATTTGGTTTTGCAATTGGGCTAAAAGCACAATCTAAATGTAAAATTCCTTCTTTGAGCAGTATTGGCTTAATCTCAGTCGCTGTTCCAACTACTCCCTGCAGCCACTCTCCTGCTTCCCTGTTTGTTCTGTCACCTATACCGAGAAAAGTCAAATTTCCTGCAAGAATTACATTTCCACCTTCTATTTTTACTTCAGGTGGTGGTTTTATTCCGCCAACTATTGTTAGTTCTTCTGGCTTGCGAACAGATGCAACCATGTTGCATTGTATAAATCTACTTCCAATCACCACACCGATATCTCTAGTATAAACTCCTTCTAATCTTGTGTGATCTGGTTTTATTATAATTACTTCTATTCCCTGTTCTAAGAGTTTTAAGATGAATCTCAAATGCTGCTCCACTGCTTCTAGCCTATCTGGCCTGCTCTGCATATTTGCCATTTCGCCTCCATTAATTGGCTCTGCCCAATCCAGGTAAACGGGCAATGAAACTACAACTGTTTTTAATTTTCCACTTTCACCTTTACACCCCACAGGGTATTGGCTTACATTTACTTGATCTACTACTTTAACTAGCGGATGCCTGGCTAAACTTTCGAGCATTACCTCACTCTTCCTCATCGCTCTTGAGTCTAGAGGTCTTAAAGTTGCCTTGGTTCCCTTAGGCAGAGGTACTTCTGTATGTGCTAAAACACTCATACCTCTATTCCGCTGAATTTTATATTTAAATCTTACGCTACAATTGTTACATTTAAATACTTAGATGTTCTAAATAGAACTATGGAAAGAATAAGCGAACTAGTATGGCTCTACATAAAAAGAAGACCATTCTTAAAAGAAATAATTCGTGAAAGAATTTTGAACTACTCTGCTTTGGCCAGAAAAATCTCAACAGAGGCATTCGGCACTAAAAAATACGAAGATGCAGTCAAAATGGCTCTAATTAGAATATCTAATAAACTAATAAAAACAGAAGAAGATTTGGAGGGAAAAATCCTAAAAGTACTAAAGGGCAGCTCAGTAAGCATCCTAAGCAAAGTTGCAGTTGTAACCTCAACACGTGAATTAATGGACGTTGATTATTTATCTTTTGTAGAAGGAAAGGGATTCTTTACTTATATAGTTGAGGTGAAAGAACTAGAGAAAGTAAGAAAAACAAAAACTATTCTTTGGATAGAGTCTAATCTTAATCTAATTAGTATCCACAGTCCACCTAGCCTAGAGGAAATTCCTGGGGTTATTTCTCATATTCTAAATGCTTTAGCTTCTGAAGGAATTAACGTTGTGGAATTCATTTCTTGCTATACAGATACCTTATTAGTTGTTAGAGAATCTGATACCTCCAGAGCTTACGAACTTTTGGCTAACCTAACAAAATAAGAATTTAAATTGTTTATATCAACTGATAAACACCTAAATTAATGGGATCAAAATGGCAGATAAAATTAAAGAAAATGTAGAATCTCAGAAGTTAGAATTATTTCTAAAACCTTATGCTGGTACTTATTTTGAAAGAGCATTGGAAAAAGTTGCTAAAGAAAAAAGAGTTATTGCTTCAAATAAAGATCTGGACCAGGCATTAATACCTAAGAATTTGATTGTCCGTGATGAGGCTGACTTTGATCCTGATCAGTTATACAACAGAGTATGGTCCGGTACATTGACTGCCTATGTAGAACCTGATGAAAAACTTGGAGAAGAAGTTGAATATGTGGACCCTGTAACTAGCGATAAATGGATATTCCCTGTTCCAAAACAATACAGTGCTAAGAAAAACGCCATTCTAATATCCGAATATCCAAACTATACAATAAAATCAGATGGGAAAAAACGGTTGGTACACGCCACTAAAGTAGATTTAATTGAACTATTTCCAGCTGAAAACGGCTGGTACTTGACTGACTCTGTCTACAGAATTCCAATTGGCAAGCAAGTAGACCTTTCAGATCCTAATACAAGATGCCTAGTAAGAACCAATAAAGGGGGGTTTCCTATTTGCCGTGATATCCTATCCAGAGAGAAGGACATTTGTATTGCAGCTAAGACTTCTTCTGAGCAATATGGTGTTGTAGTTAAGTGAATCACGTTACAAAACTTCCAGGTTTTTTATTATATCTCCTAGTTGTTAAGTTTAAAATAAATAGAGTACTAAGCTAAATAATGAAAACTGGTAGATGTGTTAGAACAACCTTAAGTTTGCAAGAAGCAAACTCAATCGCAGAAAGGTACGAAGCAGAGGGATATGAAACAAAAATCATGAAGAAAAAACAAGGTGCTTTAACTGCTTATGAAATTTGGATTTTCAAAGAAAAAGAAGGGTTTTTCGGTAGAACGGTTAAAACAGATTAGTTTATAACCACTGTTTTAATATTTACAAACTCTCTAATTCCATAATGGGACAACTCGCGTCCAATTCCAGATTTTTTAATTCCTCCGAAAGGCAAACGCGGATCAGATTTTACCATCCCATTAACAAAAACGAGCCCCGCGTCAATTCTTCTGGCAAGCTCTTCCGCTTTTTTCAAATCATTTGTCCAAATACTTGCACCCAAACCAAATTCAGTAGAATTAGCAATCTTAATTATTTCTTCAGTATTTTTTCCAACAACTATTGTCATAAGTGGACCAAAAGTTTCCAAATCTAAAATAGGATTTCCTGGTTTTACTTCAATTACAGTTGGTTCAAAGAAATATCCTTTACCAGAAATTCTTTTCCCGCCAGTTAAAACTTTAGCTCCATTCCCAACCGCCATTTTTAGCTGTCTCTCCAAATCAACTCTCAAATCATCCCGTGCAAGTGGTCCGATGATTGTTTTTTCATCTGATGGGTCTCCAACTGGAAATTCTTTTGTGAATTTAACTATTTTTTCTTTAAATTCACCGGCAATTGCTTCGTGCACAATAAATCTTTTTGCTGCAATACAGCTTTGTCCATTATTCTGGAATCTTGCATTTACTCCAGTTTCACATGCAAACTTAACATCTGCATCCTCCAAAACAATAAACGGATCACTACCACCTAATTCAAGCACAAATTTTTTCAAATTCCTACCAGCAACTTCCCCAATTCTTTTTCCAGCTTCAACACTTCCAGTTAATGAAACCCCGTCAACTAAGTCTTTTTCTATAATTATTCCAGTATCTCTTCCACTGATTAGCAGAGTCTTGAATACATTTCTTGGTAATCCTGCTTCTAAAAATAATTCTTCAATTGCCAAAGCACACTGTGGTACGTTACTGGAATGTTTCAACAGGCAAACATTTCCAGCAGCTAAAGCTGGAACTGCAAACCTGAATACCTGCCAAAATGGGAAATTCCACGGCATTACACCAAGAATTATTCCCAAAGGTTCAAACGCAACAAAACTTTTTTTATTTTCTGTTTGGACAATTTCATCCGCTAAAAATTTTTCAGCATTTTCAAAATAATAATCACAAACCCATGCACATTTTTCAGCTTCTCCAATTGCCTGTTTAATTGGTTTTCCCATCTCGTTGGTCATTAATTCTCCATATCTTCTAGAGTTTTTCTTAATTATATCTCCAGCTTTTTTCAGAACCCTTAACCTTTCACTGATTGGTTTTTTCTTCCACTCTTCAATAATCTTCCTTGATTTTTTAACTTCTTCTATTGTTTCAACTTCATTTAAGCAATCGAAACTTTTCATTAGCTCTTCTGTTGCGGGATTAATAGAGTTCATTTTGTCTGTCATACATACTATTATAAACGCTTTTTTTATATTCCTAATGGGAGCTGATTAACAATGAAAATTATAACCTTATTTATTTTGGTTGCGCTTATAAGTTCTGTTTTTGCAGAACATGCTAATTATGGCAAATGGAATATCTTAGGGATTAGTTCGCTGGCCAGTTCAATCAAAAATAGCATCACTTATAATCTGGCAGAAGATGCTATCACGAAAAAACCTGTTGACACACTAACATTTAAACTTGAAAACTCGAAGAAGAAAACCGTAAGTTCGGTAGTTTTGGCTCAAGCGGCAACTGCGGCCTGTACCTTTGAAACTCCTTTTGTTACCGTAACCTCTAAAAGTGCTCAACCTATATTCAAAATGAAAGGTGTAGTAAGTGAAGGCGATTCAAATAAATTTTATTTTTTAACAAGTGGTGGTACTTGTAGTGATGGGTCAAAATTAGCAAATGGAACAATTATTATGGGGGAATCGGTCTCAGGAAATCGTTTTGTTGTAAGTACAAATAAATTAGTCTCGTATAAAGACGATCAGCTTAAATTTAATATTGAAAGTGGTCCTATAAAAAAATTAACCGGAGTTCGTTTAACTAAAGTTAAGCAATCTGATTCATGCGACTTGATCCCGCTTTATACTCTTGTTACTTCTTCTAAACCTTCGGGTGTTTTTGAAGTTCAAGGTCCATTAAGCAAGGGTTCATCAAATAGGTTTTATCTATCTATGAATAGTGCGACTTGTGTTAGCGGTGGCAAACTCAATTCAGGCCGTATAATAATGCCTGACTCAGTTGATAGAACAAAATATGTAGTTGGAATCACCACTCAAGTTTCTGTTTTTAAATAATATTTATATTTTCAATTGGAAAAAATTTTGACCAAATCCGAACACAGTTTCCATTAGTTCGTGAGTTGCAAGAATTCTTTGGAGGTCTACAAGCAATAGTTGATTTCGTAGCAACAAAAGGAGGAATAACTGAAAAACTTATTAAAAAACTGGGCGTTTAAGCTACCAATTATTTTATATTTCTATTGTTCATAATATTAAACTTATGTTCAAAAAATTGAATTTGTTTTCAAAAACTGAAATCAAGTTACTTATTTTTATATCAACTAAAGATGGAGAATTGTATGAAAGACAGATAGCAAACCAGGCTGGAATAAGCGTAGGTTCTGCTAATGCAATTTTAAAAGCATTTTATAGACTAGGGTTTGTGAAAAAGGTTAAAAAAGGCAGAATGATTTTTTACAGTAGAAATGTTAAGAACCCATTTTTAAGGCAGTTTAAGGTTTGCATAACTATAAGAGGTATAACTCCTTTGCTTGAGAAACTCTCTCCGTATAGCAGAAGAATAATTCTATTTGGCAGTTGTGCAGAAGGCAGAAATACTGAAAAAAGCGACATTGATCTGTTTATTATATCTAATGAAAAAGAACCAATAAAAAGAATATTAGATAAATATCTGAAATTGCAACCGATAATCTTAAACTCCCTTGAGTTTGCAGATCTTCAGAAAAAAGATAAACCATTTTATGATAGAGTAATGAAAGGCATAGAGCTTTACGGTGAGGAAGATGGATGAACGTTTTGAGAAATGTATAAAAGAAGGAAAACTAGTAAAAGAAAAAGTTGATCCAGATTTGATTAAAAAAGAGATTAATGGTGCAGAATCTGATATCCGAAGTGCTACTAATTCATTTTCAGAGCGAGATTTTAAGTGGACAACAATCCAATCCTATTATTCAATGTTTCATACTGCCAAGGCACTTGTATTAAGCAAAGGCTACAGAGAAAAAAGTCACAAATGTTTATCTATCGCTATTAAAGCATTGTTTATTGATGCACTAACTCTAGAGACTAAACATTATGATCATTTCAGAGACTGCATGAATCTTAGAGAAGATGCTGATTATGGACTTGTCTATTCTGAAAATTCAGCCAGAACAGCTCTAGATTGGGCAAAAGATTTTCTGAATTCAACTAAAATTATAATAAAAGATGACATAAGTATTTAATTGTCTTTTGGAATTAGCTTATTATGCCAAAAAAATACGATCTGTATATTGGTGGAAAATGGTTCAAACC
Source organism: Microcaldota archaeon (assembly GCA_016180665.1). GTDB lineage: Archaea > Micrarchaeota > Micrarchaeia > Anstonellales > Bilamarchaeaceae > JACPAS01. Next base: position 10,588 of record JACPAS010000101.1, on the reverse strand, counting down.
TTCCAGTGGAAGCTATTCTCCAGTAATCAATCCAGCTAACTCTCAAATTCTCGCACAAGTTGCAGAAGGAACAAAAGAAGATGCAAAAAAAGCAATCAACACAGCACGCGAAGTTTTTGATAAAGGCGAGTGGAGCGGTAAACCACCAGGAGAGCGAGGCAAACTCCTTTGGAAATTAGCAGATCTGTTTGATTCACAACTCAAATTCTTTGCAAAATTAGAATCCCTCCAAACAGGAAAAACAATTAAATATGCACGAGATTCGGATATGCCCTTTATTTCAGATAATTTAAGATTTTTTGCAGGAGCAGGAAGAATACTAGAAGGAAAAGCAGCAGCAGATTACACCGGTGGAATGGGGTTAAGCTTGATTAAGCGCGAACCAATCGGGGTCGTCACAGCTATAGTTCCATGGAATTATCCACTCTATATAGCCGTCTGGAAAATTGCACCTGCCTTAGCGGCAGGAAATACTTTAGTAATTAAACCTGCTTCAATAACCCCCCTAACTCTTTTAGAATTTGCAAAACTCGTTGAAAAAGCAGGCTTCCCCAAAGGTGTTTTTAATGTAGTTACCGGACCAGGGGGGATAGTCGGTTCCGAATTAGCTTCAAACTCAAAAGTTGATATGGCTACTTTAACCGGGGATACAAATACAGGTAAAAAAATAATGCAATTAGCTTCTTCAAACCTAAAGAAAGTTCATCTTGAGTTAGGTGGAAAAGCACCATTAATTGTTCTAGAGGATGCAGATTTGAATGCAGCAGCAGAAGGTGCAGTCGTAGGTGCTTTTTGGAATGTTGGTCAGGACTGTACAGCGGTTACGCGAGTTTACGTCCCAGAAAAACTTGAGCCGAATTTCACAAGAATGGTTGTTGAGAAAGTAAAAAAATTCAGAATCGGAAACCCACAGGATGAAAATACGGATATTGGTCCATTAATTTCTGCAAAACAGCGCGAGCGTGTAGAAAATTACATAAAAATTGGTCAGGAAGAAGGGGCAAATCTAATTTATGGTGGCTTCAGACCAAAAGGAAAACAATTTGAAAAAGGATTCTACTTAACCCCTGCAATCTTTACTAATTTGCAAACTTCGATGAAAATCTGCCAGGAAGAAATTTTCGGTCCGGTTCTTTCAATCGGAACTTACAAAACGTTGGATGAAGCAATTGAAAAATCAAATTCAGTCAAATACGGTTTAGCCTCTTCAGTCTGGGGAAAAGATATTAACAAATGCATAAAAGTTGCATCAAAATTAAAATTCGGGACAGTCTGGATTAATGAGCATGGAATTTTAGTTTCAGAAATGCCACATGGTGGATTTAAACAGTCTGGTTTTGGAAAAGATCTTTCTCTTTACTCTTTGGAAGAGTACACACAAATAAAACATATCTATATAGACCAAACCGGCTTGGCACGAAAACCCTGGCATTATGTTGTTTACGGGAAACCTTAAAAATTGTTTAAATCAAATTAGCATAGGTGAAAAAATGGAGTACGTAAAAGTAGCAAAAGAAGAATACGAGCAGTTACTTATCTATAAACAGCTGATAACTTATGTAGAAGAAGAATTGCATGAAAAAGAATATCGTGAAGACTTTATTAAAGAAGTTGAAAAAATAAAACAAGAAGTAAAAAAAGGAAAAAAAATTTCATTTAAGAGTAAAGAGGAGATGAACGCATACTTAGATAGGTTGTAAAATGTACTCAGCTGATTTTTCAGAGGATTTCAGAGAAGTTCTTGAAAAATTAAAAAAGAAAGACCGATTTTTGTTTGAAAGATTGAAAAAGAAAATGAACGAAATATTGGAAAATCCTCAGCACTACAAGCCATTGAGAAACGTGTTAAAAGGTTGCAGGGAAGTCCATATTGGAAGTTTCGTAATTCTATTTCAAGTTGATGATTTAAACATGAAAGTCACGTTCCTGAAATATGCGCATCATGATACTGTTTTCAGAAGACCGTAGAAGCCTTGGCATTATGTTGTTTACGGGAAACCTTAACTAAATCCTATATTAATTCTTATGGTTCCTATGCAACCCATATTTTTCAATATGCTTTAATGTTTCTTCTAATTTTTCAACAAACAGATCCAAGTATTTATAAGAAATATTCAGTGCAGGTTCAATCCTAATCGTTTTTGAGCTCAACATAGTTCCGGCAACCAAAATCCCGCGCTTAAACAGACCAGCTGCAATTTCATAACCAGTTGCATCATCTACAAAATCCATCCCCATAAGTAAACCCTTTCCATGAACACTTAACCAATACTTTCTATATCTATCTTGCAAAGGCCTCAATTTTTTTATTAAATATGCACCTTTAACGGCAGCCTGGTCTGGCAATCTCTCCTCAATCATTACGTTAACTGCAGCAATTCCTGCAGCACAGGCAAGTGCATTACCTCCAAATGTCGAACTATGTACAAATGGGTTCTCCTCTAATTTCCTCCATAGTTTTTTAGAAGCAATAAATGCACTTAAGGGAATTACTCCGCCCCCAAGTGATTTTCCTAAACATAAAATATCCGGAACAACATTCCAGTGTTCAACTGCAAATATCTTTCCAGTTCTGCCCATCCCGGTCTGGACTTCATCAGCAATAAACAAAATTCCATATTCACTACAAAGCTGTCTGACTTTTGGAAAATAATTTTCCGGTGGAACACGCGCTCCAGCTTCACCTTGAATTGGTTCAGCAACAAAAGCAGCAATAGATGCCCCTACTGTTTTTAATTTTCTAAGCTCATCTTCCAAGGCCTGGATATCGCCAAATGGAACAAAATGAACATTATCTAAAAGTGGTTCAAAAGGCGTACGGTACTCTGCCTTTCCCATCAAAGAAAGAGCACCCATAGATTTCCCATGAAATCCGCCCAATGTTGAAATAAAACCTTTTCTTCCTGTTGCTAGGCGCGCAAGTTTCATCGCACCTTCAATTGCATCAGTTCCATTATTTATGAAAAAACATTGCTGTAAATCACCTGGAGCTAGTTCTCCCAGAAGTTGTGCTAATCCTCCACGCAAAGGCTCCAGCAACTCCTGGCTATTTAAGGGCATTCTGTTTAGCTGAAACTGAACTGACTCAACAATCTTAGGGTGCCTTATCCCCATATTATATATTCCGTAACCTCCAAGAAAGTCTATGAATTTTCTTCCGGTTACATCTTTAATTACAGAACCCTGTCCTTCCCATTCGATAGCTGCAAAATCTCCAGCTTCAGTTACAGATTTTCTATATTCCAGATAACCTTTGTTAAAATAATTGTGAATGTTTTCAACAGTGCGCTGAATTATTTGCCTCTTCACCTGCGGATTTAATTTCCGACATCTTATAATTTTTAAATATTCTTTTGAGGCTTTCTCCACATCTTTTAATGTTAATTTTGAACAAACATACCCCATACCCCTCAGATTTTTTCCAATAATTATTTTTGATTTGAATTGGCATTTTATTTTTGGGTTATGATCAAAGTCTACATCATTGTCTTTCTTTCCAGTCATGAATAAATCACCCAACAAAATACTTACTGATTTTCATTCCTCTTTTTTCCAACTCGCCAAAAAATGGTCTGATTGGAATGTTGAACTCAGGTGGAAAGACTCCAGCCTCATTAATTTTTCCCTGAGTTAGCATCTGTGCAACAATCGAAGGGGGGGTCCCAGTATCAATGTCTCCTGCGCCAAAGCCTCCAAAAGATTTTGCAAGGCATTCCACATTAACTTTTATTTTCTTATTTTTTTTCTTACCAAGCAGCTCAACTCTCAAACATTCGTAATCCTCTCTTTTGATTATTTTTGGTGGGCTCAAACTTGAAACTACCTTAGCAACAAATTCTTTCGGAATAAGTCTCTGCCCCTTGAATGGAATTAACTTTTGGGAAGTTAAGCCCAAATCAAAAAGAAACAGAACGTTACTTACAAACTGTGAATCAAAAGAAACTCTAAAACTTGCATTCTTTAAACCAAACTTTGCAAATGAATATGGAAAAGTTGCAAGTTCAGAATGAATAGTATAAAAAGCAGTCTTTTTCCCAATTGGTTTTGGAAAATCAATCTCTTCCATCCCAGTTGTTGGTTCTGCGAATTCCATTTTCCCATTCTTAAGAACTGCAGGTTTCATGGTGAATTCATCAACTAAAGTTTCCAGTGAGTAAGGAACTGGCGGTGGTCTTCCCCTAATCTTTGAAAAATCTTCTGACCCAACTTTTATCTCAATTGATTCAATTGAAGTGAATTCTTCTGCTCCGTAAGCAGCCAGTATATTTGTAATCCCCGGAGTGCTTCCCATTCCGAGAATTGCCGTTTTTCCGATCTTTTTGAATTGCTCATTTAATTCCAGCTGCTCTTTAGTAACATAAAACAGTCCGCCTAAGTCAACATAATGGACTTCAGCCTTAATCGCAGCCTTCATGACATCTATATTATAATAATACTGCACACAATTCAAAACAATATCCGCGTTTTTCAGCAATTCAGCAGTTTTTGCATGATTGCGAACATCAATCTGTTTTCCAATTACTCGCGAGCTTCTATAAGAATCCGCCATTTTGTGAACTTTTTCCAGATCCATACCACCGATTATAATGTCTGCATCTGTTGTTCTAAATAAGTCCCAAACTGCAACCCGACCCATCATCCCGGTTCCACCAAGAACAACATATTTCATATGCTCAGCCAAATACCATTATTTTTTCTCATCTTCCTCTTTTACTATCTTCTCTAAGACACTTAATCCCCCTTTCAATTCTTCATCTTTTATTACAAGTGGCATTAAAGTTCTTATACAATTCCCAAATAGGCCTGCAGATAAAATAACCAATCCATTTTCATAGCATTTTTTAACTATTTTTTTAGTTTTTTCTTTATCTGGTTCTCTTGTAACTTTATCCTTTACTATCTCCAAGCTACACATTGCTCCGAGACCTCGTGCATCACCAACAACATTCGTATCCTCTTTTAATTTTTCAAATCTTTCCATTACAATGTTCCCGATTTCCCGGGCGCGAATCCAAAGTTTCCTTTTCTCGATAAATTTAATTGTTTCAAGCGCAGAAACACAGGAAAGTGGGTTCCCAACAAACGTTCCACCAATTCCTCCTTCTTGTACACAATCCATAATCTCCTTCCTTCCAGTAACCGCGCTTAGCGGAAGCCCATTTGAAAGTGATTTTGCCATGCAAATTAAATCAGGTTCAATTCCAAAATGTTCGGAAGCAAAAATTTTTCCAGTTCTTCCGAATCCTGTTTGAACTTCATCAGCAATAAACAAAATTCCATTTTCTTTACATATTTTTTTCAATTCCAAAACATATCTCTTAGGTGGAATTAAGAATCCACCCTCACCAGTAACTAATTCCATAACTAATGCCGCAACATTTTTTGGATCCACAACTGCTTTGAAAAAATCGTTTTCTAAATCATCTAACAGAAAATCAGTATACTGCTCTTCATCCATTTCATGCGGTTTACGATAAAGATCAGGATAGTGCAGTTTGTAAATTTCGGATGGAAATGGGCCAAACCCCAGTTTGTACGGGGTTACTTTGCCGGTTAGGCCAAGTGCAAGTAAGGTTCTACCATGAAACCCTTCCTCAAAAGAAATTATTGCCCCTCTTCCGGTGAACTTGCGTGCAATTTTTACTGCATTCTCAACTGCCTCAGCGCCTGAATTAAACAAGGCAGTTTTCTTGGCAAATTTACCCGGAGTAATCCGGTTCAATTTTTTTGCCAGTTGAATATATGCTTCGTAGCCAACAACCTGAAAACATGAATGAAAAAATTTTTCAGCCTGGTTTTTAACTACGCCAACAACTTTTGAATTTGAGTGGCCGATATTAGTTGCTCCAATCCCCCCTGAAAAATCAATAAAAGTATTCCCATCCACATCGTGAATTAAAGCTCCATTCCCGCTTTTAATAAAAATTGGCGTAGACGCAGGTATCCCGTTGGAAACATTTTTTTTCCGTTCAGCCATTAGTTTTCTGCTTTTTGGCCCTGGAATCATCGTTTTTATTTTTATAAATTTCACGACCTAAAAACCAAGCTAAACTTTATATAAATATTCTTCTGTACTTTGGGTGACCTTTTTTGTAATGGCCACAATAGCATTTATAAACCTTATTTTCCTAACCAATTCCATTCAATATCTGAAATAAGTGAATTTTATGAATATACGACCTTTTGTTCTTGTGTTAATAGGGCTTTTGTTTTTTTCCAGTATTAGTTTTGCAGCAGTAACCGTTTACGTAAACGGTTCAACTAACGCATGTGGTGGTACGGCTACTTCATTCAACAACATTCAGGAAGCAATTAATTATATTTCTAGAAATACCACTAACAACGGTACGAGTTTAAATTCAATTATTGTTTGTGCTAACAGAAGTGCTGCAGCTGGTGCTCCAGTAGTCCATGAAGAAAACGTTCGTATTAATCTTACTGGCATTTCAGAAAATTTAACAATTTCAGGAAACGAATCCGGTACAGCATCACCAGTTTACGGCGGTGTAATCATAAATGCTACAAACCGTAGCTTGCCAATTTTCAACATTTCAGGTGGTAACGTAGTAATTAGTAATTTTACTTTTGTTGGTTCTGCAGGATCTATTGACGATGGTACTACCAATATGGTTCTTTTAGGCCCGATACTTGCAGGTAATATCTCAGGTCCCAGAATAGAAAATATCTCTATTGAAAATAACACTTTTATAAATATAACAAATAGGACTGCAGCCATTACTATAACTGCCAATCTTACTACTATTTTTAACAACTCTATTGGGAGTAATGTTTACGGTGTGAAAGTAGGTATAGTTGTTGGAGCCGGAGGAGTATTACCGAATTTTATTACTATTAAAAACAATACCATTCTTGGTAATTATACTACTCCAACATATGGGGGTGGGGGGTTACTAGTAAATTCAGCAGGAATCCATGTAAATTCAGATGCGACTAATCTCAATATAACTAACAATGTAATCAGTAATTTTACTTATGGTGTCTACGTTGACAGAACCCAGACAACACAAGTCACAATAAATACTGGAACTTTGATTACTGGTGTTGCAGGCTCTGCAACTGGTCCAGCAGGCTCCTCTCCAAATAGAATATTTAACAACACATTTGGTGTTTTCATTAATGGTTCAACAGGAGCCATTGTTAGGAACAACAATCTATACAACAACACTTACGGTGTGGTCTTAGAGAGTGCTAATGATACTCAGGTAATAGAAAATCAAATTTCTGATGGTTCAATTGGTACGTCTGCTATGTCTACAGGTATAGCTGTAAGCGGATTAAGAGCTAATATAACTTCAAACAACATAACCAATGCAACCCAGGCAGGTATTTTCGTTAACAATTTCCCAACATTACCTAATCCAATTCTATTAAATATTTCAATTAGTGGAGGCAATATTTATTCCTACCAGGGAACCGCTCCAATGGGTATTTCAATAGGCAGCAGAACTGGTGATTCACAAGGAAACCCGCTAACAACAGCAGCTTCAACTTTAGGGGTAAATATAACTGCTTTAAACATTACTGGTAATTCATCAAAATCAGGCAGCTACGGTATACAAGATCATCAAAACTTAAGTGGTGGACTAATCATTAGACTAGTTAACATCTCCTTCTTTGAAAGAGCATATTCCAGACAAGCAGCAAACATAACAACAACTGCAGCTATGCAGTTCATCACTCTGGATACTGTTAAATTCTTCAACAACACTTATGGTGCTTATTTAGATGATATGGCATTACATTCTGTAACAGCTGTAAAAGACCTAGCGAGATTAGATATAAACTCATCAACTATATTCAACAACACGCAGGCAGGAATAACAATCAGAGGTTTTGCAGTTTCAGCAGGCGGAGTAAGGTTAGTAAGCAATACAATTTACGATAATACTTACGGAATTCATTTAGCTAACACTTCAAACATTTCAATGAGTTTAAACATTCTGAACAATCATACTGCCCAGACTTTAGGTTACAATGCTTATCTTTACCTAGTGAATGGAAGTAACATGACCAACAACTCATTTCTCAGAAGCAAACATGATAATCTTTACTTAGAGCAAAGTACAAACAATGATATCTCAGGCAATAATTTCACAAATGCAACCAACGGTATTAATTTCAACAGATCTTCAACCTCAACATTCTCATCTAACAATATTACCAACATAGTTTCAAACGGGCTTCTATTAGTTAACGGATCTGTACTGACTTTCTCAGGTGGTAATTCGATTCACTTGATCAATCCAAATCAGAGTTCAGAAGTAGAAATCCGATTGGAAAACAGTTCTAACCTGACTACGTTTGCAGCTTCTGTATGGTTTAACATTACAACCAGCAACTTAATCTTTGCATTAAATTATACAAATAACGTATCTATAAAAGTAGTAAACCTAAGCTCAAACAATATCATACAGACAAATGTAACTAAAGTAGGTGGAGGTTTAACTACAAACGGTACAGTATTAAGAACCCTTAACTCCAACCAGGGGGTGCGAGGATTCTTCTTTGGATTAAATATCTCTGCTACAACTGGAAACGGTGTTGTATCTCCAGTATTCTATTTCAATGCAACAGATGAAGGTTATATTCACGGTTTATCTAATCCATCTTCGAGGATTGCAGCTACAACAACAGGTCAAAACTGGACTGTTCCAGGTCAGGGAACAACTACTGGTGGATTTGGAAGAGACGTAAATGCACAAACCCTTTACATAGAAAGAGCAACTTCCACTGGTTATTACGCACCGATTGCATTTGCAAGTCCAGTGTGGATTAACACTTCTTCTACAGGTTGTGGATTAGTAACAGGCGCAAGCTTTATCCTTATTCAGGATGCAGTAAACTTCCTGTCAGCTTCCAATTCAAGTGCTTCATTTAGTGGATCAACGGCAAAAGGACCGCACGTAATAATTGTTTGCAGAAACGCAACAGCTGGCCACAATGAGAGCGTAAGATTAAACCTGACTTCACTAACTAACAACATTACCCTTACAGGAAATGAATCAGGTGTTTTATTACTAGCAAATGATCCGACACTGCCTACCTTAAATGTTTCAGGTGGAAATGTTGCAATTGTTAATTTCTCGTTCCAGGGTCCAACTGGTACTAACTCCAATATCGGTGCAGTGCTAGCAGGTAATTACAGTTTAGCACAATCAGAAAATATTTCAATAGAAAATAATACATTCAGGGATCCACGCGTTGGTGTTACAGTAGTATCGAACAACTCCCGTATCTTCGGAAATACATTCTCTCTCAATGTAACTGCAGGTGTAGTTTTCAGAGGAGATGCCTCAGGAACAGCAGTTGCATTAGGAGCAGTTATTGGAAATAACTTCACTGGTAATGCATCAAGCATTCCAGGAAGAAACGAACGTTCAGCAGGAATCTGGCTAGAAGCTGATGCAAGATTAATCAACATCTCAAACAATAAAATTACCAACTACACTTACGGTATTTACCAAAATGCTTCAAAAACAACCAACTCCACCGGAAACTTAATTTCAGGAGTTACAATGACACAGGCAGCTCCAAACACAATATACAATAATACATATGGTATTCTGCTAAACCTTACAATTGGAACAACAATCAGAAATAACCTAATAGTTAATAACACTCATGGTGTTGTTCTTGAGAATTCCAACTTCACAGAAATTATGCAGAATGATCTGAACATTACTAGTGTAAGTGGTGGCCTTTCAGCTATATACCTAAGCGGTGTATGGAATAATGCAACCTCAAACAATATTACAGTTAATGATACTACTGCAGCGTTTGCAGGAATTGAAGTCAACAATATCCCATCAGCAGGTGCAAGTGCATCATACTTAAACACAACAATAACAGGGGGAAAAATAATTTCAATAAATGGTTCTGGAAGTACCACTTACCGTGCTATTGGAATTGGTGCTGCAGCTACTGGGGTAAGTGGTGTTGAAACCAATGGAGTAAATATAACCCAAATAAACCTCACTGGTCCAAAACAAACAAATTCATTAAATGTCAGGGGAATTAGTTTTGCATCATCTTCAGTTGGAGTATTCATAGATAGGATAAATGTTACTGGCTTTGGTCCGGCAATTACCTCACCTGCCACTATAACAAGCCAAAATGACAACCAGTCAGTTTACATAAATAACTCTTATCTATTTGACAATATGTACGGATTCCACATGACTGGTGTTTCAGGAGAAGCATTCAATATAGATGTTAACAATTCAAAGATTTACAACAATTCAGAAGCAGGAATATTCCTAGGACAATTACCAGTTACAAGAACAGGCGGTTTCTTAGCATACAACAACCAAATCTACTCAAATCTCTACGGAATTAGATTAAACCAAACCTCCAACCTTTCAATTTTAAACAACAATTTTGAAAACAACACATTCATTTCCACAGGCGGTTACGGAATTTACATGGATACCATAAACAATACTGCATTGGGTAACAACAGCTTCCACATGAGCAGAACAAACGACTTACAGTTAGTAACTTCAAGAGACAATCTAATCTTTGACAACAACTTCAGCAACATAACTTCAGGAGCCACAGCAGCAGTTCT
>JACPAS010000034.1 GCA_016180665.1 Microcaldota archaeon | reverse complement strand
TAGATCTAGTTTTAGGAAAATTGGAAGACCAATTTCTCTCACAAAAGAGCAATTGGAAAAAATAAAACAACTATATTTTGGAACAACGAGTTCTTTGCGCAGAATAGCTAATATAGCTGGCACATCCAGATCAGCTATTGAACGAGCTGTTAAAGCTAATTTTTACCAGGGTGGTTACTATGAGTAACAGAGGCGACCTCATTGCTTTAACTAGATTGCCAGAACAGGAATTAATCCCAGCAATAGAAGAACTAGCTGCGAAAAGGAGAAATCCGTTTTTGCTTCAGCTGCTCGAGGCACTTACTGGTTATAATATACCTGGGTTTAGACCTGCCAGGGAACTTATTGTCCTTAAGCTAATTGAGAATAAGCAGCCGCAATCGGTTTCTGGATGGCTCAGTAGATATACTGAAAGAATTGAAGGTGAAGAAGCAAATAGGGCACGCAGACTTATTAATGAGTTTCGGGCTGGGGGTTTAAGACCGCCTTCTAGAGGCAGGAAAGAAATTAGACTAGAACCGCTAAGGCAGGCAAGAGCAACCTGCTAATTCTTTTTTTCTTTTAAAAGAAAACAAAATCTTTATAAAGTAAATGTTTTCTATATAAAGAATATGCTGGACAAATACGCAATATGGCGGGCACTGGAGACGGTTCTTTCAAATCCAACTAAAAGGTTTTCTATTGTTGGGCTTGCAAAAGTAGCTAAGATGGCACCTAGTGCAGCAAAATATTGTTTAGAGTACATGTTAAAGAGGGGACTAATTAAACTAGAGATTATTGGAAGAACACATCAGTATCAGGTTAATACAGATAGTTATCTTACTAGACAGTGGAAAGTATTACTCTCTTTAGAAGAGATAAAAGACTCAAAAATAATCGAAAATATATTAAAAACTAGGAAAACTATTATTAGTATACTTTTGTATGGCAGTACTGCATCTGGCCGAGATGATGAAAACAGCGATATTGACATATTGGTAATAGCGGATACAAATACTGAAGGAAAAAACATAATTACTGCTTTAGCAAAGGATACAAAAAGAGAACCAAACATATCTATTTATACTCCTGAAGAATGGAGAAAAAAAGCAACAACTGACAAAATTTTTTATGATAAAGCGATTATTGATTCTATAATATTATACGGAGAAAAACCTGTGGTTTTATGACTACTCTGGAAGCCTGTATTGAAAATGGCTTAATTAGAAAAGATGTTCCAGACCTGCAAAAGGCCAAAAATTCATTAAAAACCGCCGAGCATAATCTTGATTTAGCCCAACGGAATTTGGAAGCAGGTATTTACGAAAGTGCTTTAATTAGTGCATACACCTGCATGTTCCATACTGCCAGGTCACTTTTATATAAAGATGGGTATAAGGAGAGAGGACATTACGCATTGTATATTTTTCTTTTAGAGAAGTATTCAAATAAAATAGAAGCCAAATATATAAACGAATTGAATACTCTTAGATCTATAAGGCACAAAGTAATTTATGGTAATGAAGAACTAGCAATAAGAGAGGTAGAAGAAACTGAGGCCCACAGTTCTATAAAAATTGCCGAAGGTTTTCTTAAATCGGTTAAAAAAATATTTGGATTAGAATGATTTCTATGTACGAAGTTAACAAAGAAGAGCTTAAGGCACAGTTTGCAAAAGAATGGGAGAAACACTACAAACTCAATGCACTAATCCAAAGAGGGTTCAAAAGGCAGAAATGCAAAAAATGTTCCCGTGCATTCTGGAGCACTATCCAACGTGAATTCTGTGCTGATCCAGCTTGTATAGGTTACCAGTTTATAGGAAATACTCCAGTAAAGAAAAAACTTGGCTATGTAGAAACATGGAAAACAATTGAGAAATACTTCACTTCACATGGCCATGGGTATGTTAAACCGTACCCAACAGTTGCCAGATGGAGGGATGATTTATACTTTACAATTGCATCAATCAATGATTTTCAGCCATACGTAGTTAATGGAGAACTGGAACCGCCATTTAATCCACTCATTGTTCCTCAACCATGCGTGAGATTTCCAGATATAAGCAATGTTGGCGTAAGCGGAAGGCATTATACTAATTTTGTTATGATTGGCCAACATGCATTCAATACTGACAAAACCGGATTATTCTACTGGAAGGAAGAAGCTATCGAACATGATATGAATTACTTAAAACAATTGGGAATTCCAGAAGAGGAATTAGTTTTTATGGAGGATGTGTGGGCGGGAGGGGGAAACTTCGGACCAAGCATGGAATATTTCGTAAGAGGATTGGAACTTGGAAATTGTGTATTTATGCAATATGAAGTAACTCCTTCAGGACCAAGAGAATTGAAAACAAAAGTAATAGATATGGGTGCAGGCCAGAGCAGATTAGCATGGATAACAACCGGGGACCCAACAAGCTATGAAGTAGTTTTTGGAGACGTAATAAAACAAATGAAAAAAGATAATGAAATTTCTATTGATAACGACCTGTTTGTAAAATATGCAAAGATCTCAGGCAGTTTAAATGAGGATGAAGTTTCCGATCTAGAAGCAGAAAAGGTCCGGGTAGCAAAAATGCTTGGAACCTCAGAAGAATAACTGTTTGGAAAGTTAGAACCTCTACAAGCCTTATATGCAACTGCAGATCACACATTAACGCTATTATTTACGGTTACTGATGGAATGCTCCCAAGCAATGCTGGCGGAGGGTATAACCTCAGAATGATCCTAAGACGGGTTTTTGGATTTGAACAGGAATTTGGATTCGATTTTAATTTTGAGAAAATACTGAATGGACATACTGAACATTTAAGTTATATGTTTCCTCATCTTAAGGAAGGAGTTGGAACTACCTTATCCGTAATAGAGGAAGAGAGGAGAAAATACGCTGCTACAAAAGAAAAAGCAAAGGGAAAGGTTACAAATTTAGTGCAAAAAGCAAAAGGAAAAAGGATAACTGCGGATGATTTGTTTGTTTTGTATAAGAGCCATGGGATTCCGCCTGAGGCGGTTTTAGAAGTGGCAAAAGAACAGAAAGTTTCTGTGGAAATGCCTGGTAATTTTTATGCAAAAGTCAGGGAAAAGGACGAAAGGGCAGTTGAAGAGGAAGTAAAAACTAAGATTGATGTAGCTAATTACCAAAAAACAAAAACACTTTATTATTCCAAAGATGAAGAATTTAGCGCATCTGTACTTGGAACAATAGACAAGTATGTGATTCTGGATCAGAGTGCTTTCTATCCTGAAGGTGGTGGACAGGTTGCAGATATCGGAGAATTAAACAATTCGAAGGTAATAAATGTTCAGAAAGACGCTGGTGTAATACTGCATCAGGTAGAGGACGCAACAAAGTTTAAGAAAGGACAAAAGGTAAGTGGGAAGGTCAACCTTCAAAGAAGATTAATTATTACCAGACATCATACTTGTGCACACTTACTAAATGCGGCTGCACGTTCGGTTCTAGGAAGGCACATATGGCAAGGCGGATCCAACAAAGATGAGAATAAAGCGCATCTTGATCTTACACACTACAAGAAGATAACCCACGATGAATTAGACCGTATTGAATTACTTGTTAATGAATACATAAATTGGCGATATAGATAATGAGGCATGCGGAGGAACACATCACATGCTTAGTTCCACTGGAGAAATAGGTTATTACAAAATTGTTAAAAGAGAAAGCATTCAGGATGGAATAGAGAGAATAACTTACAAGGCTGGGTCAGTCGCAGTTAAATATATGCAGGAGAAAGAAGCAGTTCTGAGAAATGCTGGTGCAGTTTTCAGTGTAACTGATTCAGAAATTATTAAAACCTCAGAAAGATTTTTCAATGAATGGAAGGAACAAAAGAAATTGGTTGATAATTTACTTGATGAGCTTGCTAAGGACCGGGCAGAACATGTAATAAATGAATCTACTAGAACAAAGAAGACAGTTGTCAAAATACTGGACTATGACAAAACACTCATAACAAAAATAGGTGCACTCGTTTCACAAAATGAGCATGCTAGCGCGGTTCTCCTCAATAAACAAATGGACGTCGTATGTGCTGCTGGCAAAGGTTCCGGTGTTACTGCAAAGGAATTAATTTCTAGAGTAATCGGCAAATTAGGCGGAAATGGCGGGGGAAATGAAAGATTTGCAACAGGAAAAGTCAGTAAAGTTTCGGATTCTATTTAGATAACAAATCTGGATCTTTTAAAAATTCGAACTTTTCCGGAAACTTGTAAAACTCATTCAACAGATCATCAGAGAAAAAGCCGTATTTTTTATTTATCTGATAAACGTCTGTTGTTTCAAAACTTTTGATTACATAGTTAGTATTCTGTATTAGTCCATCTTCAGTATAGTAATAAGCTGCTCCTTTATTCATTTTATAGTCACTATAATCGGATTTGAATTTATCATAGACCAAGTTGGACAGCACTAATGGTCCCTGGCCAGTATTTATGCTAACGTGACCGTAATTCGGAGGGAAAAGAACTACTTGCTTTTCTTTTGCCTTTACTAATATGACTTCTACACCACCACCTTTAGTTTTATTTTGAAGAACGAATGCAGCTTCACCTTTCAGAACTTGATACACTTCTGGATATGCAAGATCTTGGTGTTTTGGTTTTGGATGATAATGACCATAAGTCTTTGTGTATTCTTTCCCAATTAATCTGCTTGGGAGCAGTGTAATATCAAAACGTATGTCATTTTTCTGATAGACCGAACGGTACATATAATATGCATTAAATTCATCTTCAGTCTTACCAAAAACCGGATCCATGAGCACATCACTCATAGCCTGTAACTTTCTAATTGAACATTCGTTTTCTTTGTCGTTTACAATAAGATCAGTACCTTTTAGTTCAACAACAAGAGGCATTTCATAAAGTTTCAATCAATCTACCTTCATTCTCTTAAATTCGTCTTTTCTTTCTAGTGTCTTAAAAACAAACAGTCTTTCCCTTTTCAGTTTGTGCAGAACTGCTTTTAAAAACATCAGAAACCCGGTTCTTTCGGCTCGATGTTTTTCTGCAGCCTTTTCTAGTTTAGTGATTGTTTTAACAAGCCTTACAAAAAAAGCTGCATTAAGAGTTTTTTCTGCATTTTCAGGTGTTTTCAAGTGCTCATGAAGTATATGTTTGATCATTCCAACTTCTTTTCTTAGCCTCCTAACTTTGTTGTCATCTGATTCTATATCAACCTGAAAATGAAGTGCCATTTGAGCAATAGAATCCCAGCTTTCTCCCTCAATTCTTTCCTTAAATGCCTCGCTTAAACCAGTCATACGGGGGAGTATTTTACCTTAAAGATTTAAAAAAGGAGTAGTAAAATCAGATGAAAAACCGGCAGAATTTAACTGAAAAGAAAGAAAGCGGGCCCGACGAGAGTTTCACACAAACTGATTCTTCCAATTAAGAACGCAATAATACGCAATCTTAAGAGGGGGAGATCAGGAAGTAGAGAATATGAGAGGGGGAAGCATCCCCATCGCGTTTTTCTTTTGAACTCGTGGCAAACGGATTAAGAGTCCGGCACTCTACCAAGTTACTCTAAACGTTAGTCAAGTTTAGACTTACGCCTTTTGCACCACTGCTTTTGGCATCAGAAGAACTTAAGCCAAAAGCGTGGCTGAGCTACGGGCCCATCTGTTTTTCTTGTGTTTTAATCCACACTTCTGCATTTACAATACATGCATTCCTCATAAATTCAGAATGCAAGAGCAGTCTTTCTGTTTTTCTTGTGTTTTAATCCACACTTCTGCATTTACAATACATGCATTCCTCATA
>JACPAS010000033.1 GCA_016180665.1 Microcaldota archaeon | reverse complement strand
TAAGAAGAGAAGATGCAGCAGAGTATATTAAAGATAAACTCCATTTGCCAAATTTAAGAGATACTTTTAATGCTGGTTCTATAAATAGACCAAAACCAAAATATACCTCTATAAGAAGAACCGGTCCAAAATCTCTCCGTCATTTTAAAAGAACTTATTTACAGGCATTACTAAGGCAGGTTGCTTCTGGAACTTACGATACTGCAAATCCCCAGGTTGTTCCGATTAAAGATGATGAAAGATTCAGAGCAGATAAGACCCCTCCAAATTTGGGAAAAGCGGTGTTAATTTTTCTACTTGATTACTCTGGATCCATGAGCAGAACCCTAGAGTTTCTTCAATTAGTTGCATGGTGGGCAGAATGTTGGATAAAAAAACATTACTCTAGTTTAGAGAGAAGATATATTGCATATGATTATTTTGCTCATGAAAGAACTTCTGTTGATTTCTACAACGTAGCCTCAGCAGGAGAAAACAATATGGGTGCAGGCCTTACAATGGCGCATAGAATTTTAGCAGAATACCCTGAAGATCGATTCAACAGATATGTAATGCTTTTGACTGATGGAGATTATGCTGGCCTTGAGATTACAGAAGAAGATATCACTAGGTATGGGAGATATGTAGACCGCACTGGAGAACAACATCCTCTTAATCTATCTATTGGAAATCCATTAACTGATTTAATAATTCCAGGTGTGGATGGTTTATTTGTTTGTGAAGCAGGAGCTTATTATGGAACCGGAGGTAGTTTTTCAGGTGTGCACGCAGGGGGAAGTTCACAAAGGAATTTCAGCGAACTTTTAGAAAGATTATTAGCTCAAAATAAATATCTTAACAGAAAAGTTCGATATGTTTCTTACGATGGTAATCAAATAGAAAGAGGTCCACGTGATCTAATTCTAGATACTCTAAAGCACTGGTTTAGTTAATTATTTCTTTAAAACCTCAAAAACTTCTCCAAGCATGTAAATACTTCCGCAAACCAAAATTAGATCTTTTTTCTTAGCCAACTTGATTGCTTCCTTAACTGACTTTCTCACATCTTTAATTAATTTTGTTTTAACCAATTTAGAAGCAACTTTCTCTATTTCTTTAGGATCTGCAGCACGTTCTATTTTCGGCTGATTAACAATCATTAATTTAGAATGTGGGGCAATCAATTCAATCATTTCCCTCCAGTTCTTATCTTCCATAACCCCAAAAACCAGGATTAAATTCTCATAATCAAACAAACTCAAATTTTCAATTAAGCCTTTAATTCCATGAACGTTATGTGCAGCATCAGCAATAACTAATGGTTTTCTTCTAATTAACTGAAGTCTTCCTAGATTCTCCGCTTTCTTTAAACCTTTTCTAATTGCTTCTCCTTCGACTCCAATCTGTTCAACTGCTGCAACAGCCAAAGCAGCATTAGAAGCCTGATATCGTCCAATTAGTGCTGTCTCCAAACCTGTGTAAAAATCCTCTCCAATATAGTTGAATTTTGTAGATTTAGAATCAGCCTTAATATCTTTGGCAAAAAAATCTTCGTTCAAAACTTTTAGTCTAACTCCTCTTTTCCCAGCATTTTCTTTAATTACCACCAAAGCTTTTCCAGTGGCCCCGGTAATTCCAATTCCTTTTTTCAAAATCCCAGCTTTCTCAAAAGTAATCTCGCCAATTGTTTTCCCAAGAACATCAGTATGTTCTAATTCAACATTAGTAATAACTGAAATTGCTGCATCTGCTATATTAGTTGCATCTAAACGTCCGCCAAGCCCAACTTCAACCACTGCCCAGTCTACATCTTTATCAGCAAAATATTTGAATGCAATCCCAGTTAATGCTTCAAAAAAAGTTAGTTGGTTTTTCTTTGCATATTTAAGGACTTCTTTCTCGTATTTTTTAAATTCCTTATTGCTAATCATTTTTCCATTGATTCTAAACCTTTCATTATATCGGACAACATGAGGTGAATAATAAGAACCAACTTTGTAGCCTGCTTCCTTCAATATACTAGAGATATAAGATGTCACTGATCCTTTGCCATTTGTTCCTGCAACTAAAATTATTTTATATTTTTGGTGTGGTTTATCCCAATATTGCATTAGCTTTTTGGTTCTGTCTAGTCCAAGCTGCACCCCTCTTTTTGCAAGTTCTTTCTCCAGTTCTTTCATTAGTTCATTAGCTCAAATAATTTAATAAATCATTTTTACGTACTAACTGCAATGTTAAATCCAATTGATGCAATTTTTGGCTGGTTATTCATCCTATCATTCATACTTATTCTTGTAAGTATTCTAGATTACATAACTGGTAGCCCTATAGCATCTTTTATTGGATCTTTTTCGAATTTTGATAAGGGCCTAGTTTCGTGGTTCCCCACCATTCTTCTCTTAGTTATTATACCTCTAAATTATGCTTATTACTACGGAGTTGATCCAAGAAACAGAGATTTTGATACTGCTACAGGCGAGCAGAAGCTATTGAACGAAAAACTAAGAGATGCTGCGCAGGATGGCAATTTGGAAAAGATAAAAGACGCATTGAAAAAAGGAGCAGACATAAATTCAAGAGGAATACGCGGAGAAACTGCCCTTATGAAGGCAGCTTATGGGTATAACTACAAACCACACTTTGAAATTGTTAAATATCTGGTTGAAAGCGGGGCCGACGTTAAAGTAAAAGACGCATTTGAGCATGATGTCCTGGCATATACGTATTCAGATTTGCCAGAATACGGTGAGACGGTTGATTATCTCAAGAAACATGGAGCAGAGGATTTTTCAGATACGTATTACCTCCCACAGTAAGACCGTATTTTGGAAAAATTGAATGTTAAGCTGCTTTTTAAACCTTCATAATCAGAATAAATACAAACCAAATGGCGAGAAAATGAATAACCAAAAATCAGATACTAAATTTTTCCAGTTCGCCTATTGGTATTACTAAATCTTTTTCTTAACAACAAAAAAATTTTGGTTTGTAATTTTATAGGTTATTATTTTCTCCGTTTGTTGTAAGATTTTAGACTGTTAGATATATCTTTGATTTTTGTAAATTATTAAATCAATTTGAGAATCAATAAAAATAATGAGGTGTTTATAATGAAACAAGCTATGTTAAGGGTTGTAAGAACAGAAGGTACTGCTGGTAAAACAGCTTTAGAAAGTAAACTTCCTAAAAAAGAACCAATAAGACCTTCAATTGCAGAGTTGGTAAGTGCAGCCAGAATGTTTGTTGGATCATTGGGAGACTATGCAAAGGGCGATAAAACAGAGTCAGCTGCACTATCAAAATGCACCGGAGTAGCTCTAAATGGAATGGTAAGATTGAACGGGAATATAGATGTTGTCGAAGGATCTGTTGATCACTTGCAACCTAGGGAAAAAGAAGTTTTGAAAGCTGCTTTAGAAGTTCTTACAAGCCCGCATCTTATTAATGACGATGCTAAAATTGAAAAAATAAAATATCTCTTGGCTAGACTCTAATCCTCCTGACCGCAGCCTTTACAGTATTAGAAAGCAGCATAGCTACGGTTAATGGCCCAACTCCTCCTGGAACCGGCGTGATGAATCCTGCGACATTTCTCACATTTTCAAAATCAACATCCCCTACAATCTTATCTCCGAGCCTGCTGATTCCGACATCAATGACGACAGAGCCTTCCTTTACCATATCCTCTTTAATCAAATTTGGTTTTCCGACTGCAACTACAAGTATGTCTGCTTTTTTTGTATATTCGGCAATATTTTTTGTTTTTGAATGGCATATTGCAACAGTGGCATTTTTTTC
>JACPAS010000032.1 GCA_016180665.1 Microcaldota archaeon | reverse complement strand
GCCAATTTAGCAATTAGCTGCATCTTCTTTTCTTCAGAAACCTGCAAATTAGGAATTTCACGATAAATCTGAAGTAAAATATCCTCCCCACTTATTCCATAATTTATTATTAATTTATCCAAATTTTTACGAGCTTCAATAAAACTACCTTTCAAAGCTAAATCCAGCATATCCTTGACCTCTTTTGGTCTAGCACGACTGGAAATTTTATAAATCAACTCAGAAGTTATATGTTTAGAATGAAGCGCAGCTCCTTGCAGTACATTAAGTGCCTTTCTCATATCCCCTTCGGAAACATAATAAACAGCCAAAATAGCCTCATCATCAAGTTTCAATTCTTCTGCTTTTGCAACTCTGGAAACCATGCTCTTAATATCTTTCTCATTAAGCGGGCTAAATCTGAATACCCCGCATCTGCTTTGAATTGGCTCAATTATCTTAGAAGAATAATTGCAGCTTAAAATAAATCTTGTAACTGAGGAGTTAGACTCCATCGTTCTTCTTAACGCATGTTGTGCATCAGAAGTTAATGCGTCGGCTTCATCCAAAAATACTAATTTAAAAGGAACCTCTCCGAGAGCGACACTTCTTGCAAAATCCTTAATTTTTCCACGAACAATTTCAATCCCACGATCATCGCTAGCATTTAGTTCGAGTAAATTTCCCGAATAATCCTTTCCAAATAAATCATGTGCCAATGCGAGTGTAGCAGTTGTTTTTCCAATACCAGGCGGACCAGCAAACAACAAATTAGGCATATTTCTGGATTTAACAAATGCTTTAAGGCTTTTTACTATCTCTTCTTGGCCGACAATCGAATCAAGAGTTTTAGGCCTATATTTCTCTGTCCATGGTAATAGCTCGTCTCTTTCCATAAATACACCAAAAGAATATACTCCTTATTCTGCGGTTTGCTTTTTAAATTTTGTGAGTAAATCTATTTACAATAAGGTGTATATATGGACAGAGTTAAAACTGGTATCTCAGGACTGGATGAAATGCTTAATGGTGGCATTCCAGCAAGAAGACACATTGCTATTTTTGGAGGCCCAGGTTCTGGTAAAACATCATTTTGTTTTGAATTTGCGTATCGTGGTGCAAAAGCAGGGGAACCATCGCTTTATCTTTCATTGGAGGAAACTGATGATGACATAATAGAAAATATGAAAAATACCTTTCCAATGTTAACCGATATTAGTGAACTTGTTAAATCTAAACTCCTGAAGATCGTTAAACCAGATAAGATTGATATGGACAAGATCGCTGAGGTAGTAGAAAATGCGATTACAGATGATGGAGTTAAGCGTGTGGTTATAGACTCTGCTACAATGGTTCGTATGTCCTTTGTAAAAGAAATTGAATATAGACAAACCTTATTTGAATTTCTTTCCCTATTGAGGAATTTGGATTGTACAACTTTGACTACATTGGAAGCAACAACAAGCAAAAAAGAGGACATGGTTTTTGATTTAGAACATTTCGTAATGGATGGTATAATCAGTGTTTATAATTTAGATAGGGGGGACAGAAGAATAAGGGCCTTAGAAATCTATAAAATGAGGGGTACAGATCATTCCAGGGACTTAGTCCCATTTAAGGTTACTCCTTCAGGAATTAAAGTTTACGTAGGAGAAAAGGTATTCTAGCATCTTAATAACGCAAACATAATAAACAAACAAGAGGGGCATTACATGGAAAATTCTAAGAAATTGATATTTGCATTAATCATAAGCTTGGGAGTTATTGCGGGACTTACACTTTTTAACCTATTTGGGATGAATATTAATAGAATACCTTTACTTATGGTAGCTCCTTTGCTTGCTTTGATTTTCTTAGAAGAATTAAAGCAGCTTCATTATGTTGTTTTAACAGTAATTGTTGCAATAATTATTGCACTATTGATGCACCCTCTTCCCAGTTTTGTTCTTCTTGGAAGCTCTGGCGTAATCTTTCCGGTGCTATTCATAATTCCTTACATTGCAATAAAACTAAGGGAAAAAATATTCAAGCAGCCAACTTCTTAGAACTGAAAAAAACTTTATAGTCTGAAATTAATACGTAAGAAGAGCAGAGAATCTACTGATGTGCGCTTTGCGCACATCCATGAGGCCGTCAAAGAGATAAATATATGATTAGGCCGGCAGAGAACGACGAACCTGCATCCTTTGGATGCAAGCAGTACGTTCAATTAATTCGAAACACGTTCGAGGTAATCTAATGTATGATTTTCATTTAATAGAAAAAGAGATAGCTGAATTCTGGAAAAAACATGAAACCTATTCAAAGCTAAAGAAAAAAAACAGAAATGGCGAGCCATTCTATTTTTGTGATGGACCGCCTTATGCAACCGGCCAGATCCATCCAGGAACTGCATGGAATAAAACCCTGAAAGATGCAGTTTGCAGATACCAGAGAATGAAAGGAAAAAACGTCCGTGCTCAGCCTGGCTTTGATACTCATGGTCTTCCAATTGAAGTTAAAGTTGAACAGGAAATGGGAATAAAAAACAAAACTGAAATAGAAAAACTCGGAATTGAACTGTTTATTCAAAAATGCAAAGATTTTGCAACCAGATATATTGGAATAATGAGCAATCAATTCGAAAGCGTAGGTGTATGGATGGATTTTGAAAATCCTTACATAACCTATAAAGACGAGTTTATAGAAAAATCCTGGTCAACGCTTAAAATGGCTTGGGAAAAAGGGCTTATGCACGAGGGAGTCTACGTCCTTCCTTATTGTTACAGATGCGAAACCACCATGGCCAATTACGAATTGGAGTATGGTGAAGAAACCGATCCGAGTATTTATGTAAAATTCAAGCTCAAAGGAAAAGACAACGAATATTTGGTTATTTGGACTACGACTCCGTGGACAGTTGTTGCAGATTTAGCCGTCATGGTTCATCCAGATCTCCCATATGCAAAAGTCCAGGTTGATGACGAACGGTGGATAATAGGAAAGGAAAGAGTGGAACACGTTCTCGAATTAGCAGGTAAAAGTGGTACTGTTCTTGAAGAAATGCCAGGAAAAAAGCTCGATAATCTGAAATACGAGCTTCCAATTCAGGACAAAGTAAAAAAAGAATATGACAGAAGAGTAGTTCTAAGTTCAGAATACGTGACAATGGAAGATGGTTCTGGTCTGGTTCATACTTCTCCAGGTACTGGTCCAGAAGATTTTCTTGTAGGTAAAAAATATGGAATTGAACCTTTCTGTCCAGTGGATGAGCATGGGTGTTATACGGAAGCCGCAGGCGATTACAAAGGATTAAACGTACGCGAAGCAAACATTGAAGTAATCAAAGAATTAAAAAAGCGCGGATTCTTAATAAAAGAAAAACGGATAAAACATCGTTATCCTCATTGCTGGAGATGCAAAACCCCATTGATATTCTTGACAACTAAACAGTGGTTCATCACCGTTTCCAAAGTAAAAGAAAAGATGCTTAAGGAGATAGATACTGTAAAATGGCATCCTGCTTTTGTGCGAGACCGCTTCCATGAATTTGTAACTGGTGCTCCAGACTGGTGTATCTCCCGTCAGCGTTATTGGGGTATTCCACTTCCAATTTGGAGATGTTCTGATAAAAAATGCAGCAAAATAACGGTCGTAGGTTCAAAAAAAGAGTTGGGCCAGCCTGTGAAAGAATTGCACAGACCATACTTAGACAAAGTTCATCTAAAATGCTCTTGTGGAAAAGAAATGGTGCGCGTTAGTGACGTTTTGGATGTCTGGTTTGATTCTGGAAATGCAATTTGGGCTTCATTATCTGATGAAGAT
>JACPAS010000093.1 GCA_016180665.1 Microcaldota archaeon | reverse complement strand
GCGGTTTCTTGATAATAACTAACTACGCTATCAACAACCTTCCCATTGGGCGTTCCAGAAAACTCCACTATCTGATGTGGTCTGAGTTCAACTGTTCTAACTAGATTTTCAATCACTTCTCTCGGATTTGGTATTATCCCACCTTCATCGTGCAAACCAATATGATTCTCATAAATCGGTCTATCACCAACCATTCTATAACCTGGAAAATCCCTTGCCATGTCAACAATATGTGGGTCCTTGCTTCCATCTAAGAACATCTCAACTTCAAAGTTATGCGTAATTCCTTTGCTAGCCATTAATCTCAAAATTATTCTAGTTTGCTCTGCTAGTTCTGAATAAGTCTCTGCCCTAATGGTTACCATTAAACCAGGTTCCTGAAGATCATGTCCAGTTGGGATTCTAGAAGTAGCAGTTGCATCTGCCAACCCTTCCAAACCTAAACCCATCAACTCTGTTCTTCTATCTAAATTTATTACTCTTCTGAAAAAGTCAACTTCAAATTTCATTCTAGTATGCCTAAGAATAGTTGTAAAGACTTGGTGATCTAATTCCCTGGACCCAGTAATATGGGCTTCAAATAATGGGGCACGAGTTGTCCCGCAGGTTTTTTCTAGTGCAGCGCCTGGTACCTTTCTTTTTAACATTCTTTAATCATCCAAAGACATTAATGGCAACCCTCTAATATTTAATAAAACGTGGTATCCTTCCAATACCATTATAAACTTCAAACTAGAAACAAAATCATGGAAATTTGGAGGAAAATAGGTTTTTCAGATGGAGAAGGCAAAGTATACGAAGCTATTCTAAAACTAGAAACACCGACACTCCAAAAAATACATGAAGCAACAGGAATAGAGAGAAGAAACGTTTACGACATTATTAATAAACTTATTTCGAAAGGGCTTGTAACCTATGTAACTGAAAACAAAAAGAAAGTTTATCATATAACCCACCCAAATAAGATCCTTACTTATTTAGAAGATCGAAAACAAGAAATAGAAATTTCGAAAAAAGAGTTTGAAACTACCTTGCCTGATTTAATACGCGCTTACGAAACCAACAAAGAAGATGTTTCAATTCAAATATATAGAGGCCTAGAAGGAATGAAAGCTCTCTATGAGGATTTCCTAAATTACCAAGATAACTATTTCATTGGAGCCAACTTTGCGATTAAAAAATATTTAGCAAATTTCTGGATTAAATGGAATTCAAGAAGGGAAGAAAAAGAAGTCTTCTGGCACGATATCCTTTCCCAAAAGACCTACGATCAGCAACTTCCAAATTATTATAAGACTGAAAAAATGAAACATTATGAATACAAAATCCTGCCAAAAGAATTCGGAAGTCCGCATTTTATTGTTATTTATGGAAATAAAGTTGGAAATTTAATGTGGGAATCACCATTCATTGCATTCACTGTGGAAAACAGTCTAATCGCTAAAAATTATATGGATTATTTCAATTTCCTATGGAAAACTTTACCAAAGCCAAAATAACTATTTTTCCTTCTTTTTAGCCCACTCAATTCTGTTTAAAATCGGAACAAAATAATAACCCATTGCAGCTCCCGCAATCCCTCCTGTAATCCACCTGATTAAGTTCGTACTTTCATTAAGCCCAAAAGAATAAAGCCAGTAATAAACCGGATCATTAAAAACTCCCGCAAGCAATTGAGTAGTTCCATCAATACCAATAGGAGCCAAAGCAACAATAAACCATCTAGAATCAGGAACATCTGTCCTTCCCTTTCCGAAAACAAATGGATAAGCAATCATAACTAGCATCCACGGCAAGTAAATGGCATAATCTCGAACGTCATTAGCAAATTTATATCCAACCAGTCCGTTCCGTTCAACTCGTTCAGCTTTATTCTCCCCAATCTGATCCTGTAAGTACTCGTAAAAAATTCCATTATACTTAGGATCTCCATTAGTAGTATATAGAGTAGAAATCTTAGCCTCTCCTTCTTTTCCCTGAATTATACAATCTTGGATGAATAAACTTCCAACAGAATCCTTAAACACACATTCTGAGCGGTAAATCCACTGATGATCATAATTATGAAAATTATAAAGCCACGCAGCCACTTCTTCATTTCCAGAATAAATTAAAAAAGGAGTTAGAAATATACTTAAATTCAAAAGAAAAAGAAGAATTAAAGCAAAATAATAAATTTTGCTTTCAGTTAATTTCATCTTATTACTCCAGCATGCTGTCTATTGCCTGTTTAAATACCGAGTATGGTTGTGCACCAACTAAAGGTTGGGCGTCTCCACCTCTTTTTCCAATTAGGAATGCAGGAGTTCCGCTTACTCCTATACTATTCCCATCTATAAAGTCTTTTTGAACTTCATCCGCATACTTACCTGAATCAAGACATTCATTAAATTTCGTACTGTCAAGGCCAATTTCTTCGGCCCATTTTTTCATATCATCTTCACTAAAAGAAACTGTGTTCGGACCCTGCTTTTCCTGCTCGGCAAACATCTTGTTATGCATTTCTTCCCATTTGTTTTGGTCTCTTGAACATTCAGCAGCTTCAGCGGCCTTTGGAGCAGCTGGATGGAAACTTAGCGGGAAATCTCTAAATACATACTGGACTTTACCAGTTTTTATATAATTTTCATCTATTTTAGAAAAACTCTCCTTCCAAAACTTTCTGCAATATGGACACTGGAAATCTGAAAATTCCACTATAATTACTGGAGCATCATCAGAACCAAGCTTCACATCGTCATCTAACATTGAATCTATAATTAGACTTGTTCCTGAATCTACACTTGGTTGGCTCGGAGCAGGTGCAGTAGTTCCACCTGTTTTACTATCTACCGTAGGCTTGACTAACCCAAAGCCCTGCGTAAATACAGAAGCGATTAACAAAATAGCTAACACTCCCAATACAATAAAATAAAGACTTGACTTATTAACCGTAATTTTATCCCCGCTTTCTTCTTTTTGTTCAGTCATTTTAGCACCCCTCATTTAATCTAATGTAACCTTAATGTAATTATATTTAAAAATCCTCCGATCAAATACTCACCTAAGGTGAATCTATGACTTTATTTATTTTAGATGTTATTGGTGCAGTCGCTTTAATAATTGCTTTGGTTTTTTCAGTTAAATTGTATTTGGAAACAGACAGGAAGTGGTATTGGCTTTTCTTTTGCTTAGCTGCATTTGCATTTATGGCGAAACATTGGATTGAAATAGTTTGGTTACCAGGTATCATCGATCCTCAACTATCTAGGGCCCTTCAAAAAATTACAGAAATTTTAGGTGGTCTATTTCTGGCTTTAGCATGCTATGGTCTTTACTTTGGCATGAAAAACATCAGAGAGCGGGTCGAATGAAGACAATACTTTTTTACTGGGGTAAAGGTTCTGACACCAGGGTTAAAATAATCCATCTAATAGCTGATTCTGAAAGGTTATCAGAACCATGCTATATAAATATCATAGCGGAAAAATTCAAAGTAAGCCATGTGGCAATAAAAAAACATATTGATCTGTTAATTGATGAAGGATACCTTTCTATAATCAATCCAGATGGAAAACCCCATTATTTAATTCTTACAGAAAAAGGAATTGAGATTCTAAAGGAGTTTAGCAAGAATTAATTTTCATATTTTTGTTCTATTCTATTTTCTATATCCGCCTTTAGACTTTCATATCCAACTCTGGTCAATACTGGATTCAAAAATCCTTCAAGCATAGCCTTCTTCGCATCTTTTCTAGCTAATCCTCTACTCATTAAATAAAAAATCTTCTCCTCGTCTATCTCTCCAACAGATGCAGAATGA
>JACPAS010000092.1 GCA_016180665.1 Microcaldota archaeon | reverse complement strand
ATTGGTATAAAAATTCTGATGGAAGATAAGGACTTTAATAAAGGAGACTATTACGATGGTAACAGACCCACATTAGGGTTAGCATTGGCAAGAATGTCTTTAGAATTGCAGTTTGTAAGCCCAGAATCTTTGCAGAAAGAGTTTGGAAGGCAGAAAGTTGGCGGAGAATTTAAGGTCTGGGACTACCTATGGAAAAAGAGTATGAAATTTGCTGGAAGATCTGATCCTAATGTTTTCTTTAATATGCTTCGTTCTTTGAATGAATATGACCTAACTGATAATGGAAAGAAAAGCCTTAGTGAAGTTTTCAAAAAAGGAGATTATAAATCGCTTATTATTTCAGTTAGATCTGACAATATTTATTTGCCAAAAGAAGTAAGAAAAATCGTAGATGCCTTGAAAGAAAACATGAAAAAAGTAGATCATTTTGAAATTGATTCTGACGAAGGCCATGATGCATTCTTTACTGAAGTTCAGCAGGTTGGGCTAAAAGTCAAAAAGATGCTAGAGATTAAAGAGTAGTTTATACATCCAGAATTACAAATGCCTTAAAACCTAGTTTCGTTTTCTCTAATTTGAACATGTGAAAACTAACTGCTTTTACATCTACGATTAATTCATGCTTTTTCATATCCAGTTCTTCGCCCTTTAATTCCGCATTAAGCAAAAAACCTTTCTTGGATTTGGAAATTTTTAATTTGTATTTGGAAAACAGAAGTAATTTTGCATCCTTAAGGAAAATTAACTCCTGAAGGAAATTAAACAAAAGCATCTCTTCTGTTTCGAATTCTAGCTTAATTTTTTTAGTAACCTTCAGCTTAACCGAATCTAAATCTTTAACCATGGTGTTAGTTAAAGCCAAGCCAGCAGATTCAAAAAGCGCTTCCAAAGTTTTTCCACTAGCCTCGTAAGCAACATCCGCAACTGCGATATCCTCGAAAAATTTATAGCCCATGAATTTCACATTCTTCAATTCTTTTTAGTATTTTGTCTTTTAGCTTTAAAATGTCCTGCCCAATGAATATCAGTTCGGTCTTATCAGCTTCAAACGGTTCGTAGTTATATCTGCCAGCAACATAATTAAATAATTTTGAACCGTCTTTTGTTCTTATGAATCCTTTTGCGCGGTAAAGTTTTTTTGGAAATGCTTCTAGAATTTTGTTGAATTTTTCTAAGTCTAATAGTCTATCTCCTGAATAAACGAAATACTCGGAGTTGAGATCATGAACTACGTGAGGTTTAGGCAATTCACGGGCTTTCACCTCTAAGCCAAATAATAAATTAATATCAATTTCGCATTTAACTGTTTCAAACAGGATGACACGCGGATTTAGTTCGTTGAGTTTATTCTTAAGACGTTCCAAATCTTTTTTATCAATTAAATCAACCTTATTGAGTAAAATAATGTCTGCCATCTCTATTTGTTCTCTGCCAGTATGGCCAATTGTTGGAAAACGGACTAAAGAGTCAGCATCAACTAAAGTGACTATTACATCCAGTCGGATTGAGGGAATGTTTTCTTCTATGTCAAAAGTTAAGGCAGAAGGCTCAGCAACTCCAGTAGTTTCGATAACTATTGCATCAGGCTTTACTTTCTCCAAAATTTCTTTTACTGCTAATTCAAATTCACCAGTTAGGGAACAACAAACACAACCACCAGAAAGTTCTGCTATATCTACGTTTTTACCTTTTATTATTTGACCATCAATTCCAATCTCTCCAAATTCATTCATCAGTATTGCCAGTTTTTTTGTAGAATCAGAGATTATCTTTCTTAAGAGGGTAGTTTTACCTGAGCCTAAGTAGCCGGTAATTATTGTAATTGAAGTTTTCATAAGTTGAATTTGGTTCATTACTGAATATAAATTTATTGAGTTACTGGAAATTCAAAAACCAACCAGTTTTTATCAGCTGGTTTAACTGCAGTTCCGATAAATTGTCTCCCTAAAGAGCGTGTGAAGGGACCTATAAAGGAAGAGTATCTATCTTCTGACCCTAGAGGTAGACCTATAAATCGCAGGCCTGGGTCTACAGTCCCGTTTGGATTAATTGGTTGTCCGAAAGGAACGCCTGTTTCTGGGTCCATATGATGCCAACCTTCCTGTTTAGCAAATCCTGAAACTACTATAATTGAACCTTCGCTAATTTCAATTAAACGGTCTTTTCCATCAGGTGTAAATTTAAGTTTATGTAGACCTTCAACCAGTAATGCAACAGACGCTCCAGTATGTTCTCCAGTAGGAAAAATCAGTCTGTTACCAGTAGGCTCTTCATAAATAACTCGGTCTCTCAATTTTCCTCCAAGAGGCTCGAAAACAACCAATAGATCAGTGGGGAAGCTATTACCTTTAACAGATGGGCATATTCCAGATCTGTGCATATCTTCTACTGCTTTAAATCCTACAAATTTAGCTCCCGCGTTAGCTTCGCAAACTTCTCGAGCTCTAGCGCAAAGTTCAATTAAAGGAGCTGGACCTCTGAATTCTCCGGCTACTCGAAGCTCTACAAGCCTGCCTTTTGATTGGAATGGACCTGCTAATCTTTCTAAGGATTTAAACATATTTATCATTAAATTACCAATCCTTTAACCTTTAACATTTCCAATTGGAATCAACTTCACGACCTTTTTAGAAATTCCAGCATTGTGCGAAGAGTTAATTACCTCATCAATATCTTTGTAAGCTGCACCAGCTTCTTCAGCCAACCCAGCATAAGAAACACTCTTCACGTAGATGCCTCTTTTCATCATGTCCTTCTGCAATTCATCTACGCGAAACAATCCTTTTGCCTTAGTTCTGCTCATCGTTCGTCCTGAACCATGTGCAGTAGTGTAAAATGTTTCTGCACCACCTTCAGTACCAACTAATAAGTAAGAACCTGTTTCCATTGATCCACCGATAATTATTGGCTGACCGTCTTCGCGATATTTAGCAGTGATTTCCTCGCGACCTGGACCAAATGCAGCAGTTGCACCTTTTCTGTGGACAATTACTTCTTTCCATTCTCCATTTATTTTGTGTTTCTCCACTGAAGCGCGGTTGTGTGCTATGTCGTAAACTTGATGCATACCTAAAGCATCTGCATCTTTTCCAAAAACTTTGGAGAAGGCTTCTCTTAATCTATGAACAATGGTTTGTCTATTGGCAAAGCTCATATTTACCCCGCATTTCATTGCAGTGAAATAATCCTGGCCTTCTGGTGAGCGGAAAGGTGCACATGCCAACTCACGATCAAGAATTTTAATTCCGTATTTTTTCTCCATTACCCCTAAGAATAACTGAAGGTAATCAGTAGCTACCTGATGACCGAAACCACGGGAACCACAGTGAAACATGATTACAATTTGATCTGGGAAAAGACCCCACTTTTTGGCTAATGCTTCATCAAGAATATTTTCTGGTCTTACATGCTGAATTTCCAGATAATGATTACCTGAACCGAGCGTACCTATTTGGTTTATGCCACGTTCAATTGCTTTTGCACTGACTTTTGAAGAATCTGCACCTTCAAAGCAGCCGTTTAATTCTGTCCTTTCAAGGTCCTCTTTCCAGCCATAGCCTTTTTCTACGCACCATTTTCCACCTAACTCAATAGCTTCCTTGAACTCATTTTTGTTTAGTTTTACGAATCCTTTGCTTCCAACTCCTGCCGGGACTTTTTGGAATAGAAGATCAGCCTCTTTTCCTGTCTTGGTCTCGGCTTGATCCGCAAGCGCATTCCCCTGCATCACGTAGGCCCACGATAAGGAGTCCGCAAGCTCGCGAGATGGCGTTCTTTCAAATGCTTTTTTCAATTTAGCGATT
>JACPAS010000091.1 GCA_016180665.1 Microcaldota archaeon | reverse complement strand
ATACTCAACTAATACAGATTTGGTTTGTTCCATTCTTTTTCCGTATAAATTCTCAGATCCACCTAACCTTTCCAAATCTTCCAATAGCCATTTTCTGTTTATTTTTGTTGGCACTACTTTTGTTACTTCTTCTTTTGGCCTTTCTACTTTTGAAGGTGGAATAAATTCCGCAATTACGTTATTTAATATTACCCGTATTTCTTCCAGCTTTTTGCCGACTGCTTCGTAATTGTCCTTGTCCCTTGCAGAAACTAATAAATAGACCAGAGTTAAACCAATATAATTTTCCTGCTCCTTAAATTTAGCAAATGCATCTTTTATTTTTTGATCGGTTGCGTTAATTCCGTCTTCAGTTATTCTTTGACGTGTAGGTGTGTAGCCTTCGCCCCAGGTTTTATTCAATCCTGATTTTAGAAGTTCTTCTTCTTTATCTGCGGATAGAGTGGCTAATCTTTTAATGGCGTCTTCTGCCCATTTTATTGTCTCTTGCCTTTTTTTCTCATCAAATTGCGGAGGCTCTTCTTCCCTATATCTACCCAAACTAACACCTTCATCTATTAATACACGTTCAACCCTTTTAAACGCTTCGGCAGCTCTTCTTTTGTCGTCTGAATACGCAGGGTTAAAACTACTTGAAAGTACTGTAACTACTAAGCCTATTCTAATTAAACGTGAAAATCGCATATTTGATCTTTGTTAGACTGACCTATTTTTTTCTAACTTCGTTAAACTCCTCAAAAATAATTAGTATAACCTGTTTTTATTTGTGTGTCACGGAGCTTTTTGTTCTCAAGTTTCTCTATTTCGGCATAATTCGGAACTATGTATATCTGCCGAATTCATCCGAATTATAATTGGCAAATTAAAAGTAATAGTCGCAAAAAGTTCCAAAACTGCCTAAATTTGGTCGCTAATGCGACTATTTATAAGAATTTCGGTTGATAAACTATCTATGGATCGAAAAGCTGTTGAAGAACTAAGACTGATATCCCTGTCTTTGCTTAAAACTGTAGTAAATTTAAAGGAGAGGTACATAGTAAAAAAACTAGAAGACAATGTATATAAAAAGCCAAGAATAAAACTGTTAAAAGGTTTCAGGGGGGTTGGCAAAACCACTGCCCTCCTTCAACTATTTGGAAAGACGGCTGATAAGTGGTTTTATTTTAGTGCGGACCATCCAATAGCAAAAGAGGCTGGAATATATACGACAGTAAAAGAGATTGTACTTATGGGATATTTTAATGTGCTGATAGATGAAATACATACTTACCCTGCCTGGAAAAGTGAAATCAAAGCACTTCATGATGAGTTTAGCAATCTGACAGTTATTGCCAGTGGAAGTGCACCCCTGGCATTTCTACCTGAAAGAAGGGAGGAATTAATTGAGCTAAAACCTTTGGATTTAGGTGAATATATATTCCTTAAAAAGTCTGAGATTATTGAGTCAGGTGAAGAGTGGCAGGAAAAAGGCGCTACAATAAAGTTCATAGCCTCTCAAAACAGCATACAACAGGAGTTTAACAAGTATCTAGTTTCAGGTGGGTTTCCATCTTCACTTGAACTTGAAGAAGAGAAGGCACTTAATGCAATATATAATTCAATAAGAAAATCAGTGAGAGAGGACGGAGTTTTCTTTTTAAGCATGTCTAAAGAGAAGATATTTGGAATGGAGAATCTGCTTACCTATTTAGCTACTTCTCCCTTAGGAGATTTGAATATAACCTCTCTTTCCAAATCACTCGCGCTTTCAAAGACGGTTATTTATGAAATACTAAGCGCTCTTGAAGGAATGGAGATAATAAGAGTAATAAAGCCATATAAAAAAGGAATGGCACTTGTAAGGGCAGAGCCAAAGATACTATTTTCACACCCTAATTTGAGATATGCCATTTGCAAACAATTAGGGAAGAATGCTGAAATCGGTGCAGTGAGAGAGGAACTTGCAGTTTTTGGCTTTGCTGCCAGAGGTTGGCGTGCGTTCACTATCAAAGGTATAAAAAAATCTCCTGATTATGTAGTTGAAAAAGGTGATAAAATCCTAGTCGTAGAAATAGGTGGTCCTTCTAAAAACAAGAGCCAGTTAAAAGGTTTTGAGAAAGGACTTGTTATAGATGAGCTTCAGCTTATTCCACTGTTAGTAGTCGCAAAAAGTTCCAAAACTGCCTAAATTTGGTCGCTAATGCGAATACTTTTATCTATTTCTTCGGAGTATCTCTCTGCAGGCTTGCCTTTTTCCGGCTTCACAGTCTTTTTGCAGTTGTTTAAGATTTGGTTTGGGTTTCTTCGGAGGTTCTACTGTTCTTCCTTCTTTTCTTATTTCTTCCACCTGGTCTACTAATGGTGGAGCTGAAGGTTTCTCTGGGGGAGCTACTTCTGCTTCTTCTGCGGGCTTAGGAGCTGGTGGTTCAGGAACTGGTTCAACAGACTTAACTTCAGTTGGTTTTTCTGCAGGTTTTTCTTCTGCTGGGGTTGGTTGAATAGATTTTGTCTCTGTTGATTTTGGTTCTACCGGAGTTGGAACTGGAGGTGCTTCTACAGGTCTTGGTCGTTCATCTTTTCTTTCTACAGGCGATTCTTCTTTTTGTTCAATGCCTTGTGGAGTTTCAACCGGTTGTTCTGCAGCTCTTCTTCCAAGGAAGTTGGTTACTCCGCCTATTTCAAGAGCTGCAACTGTTCCAAGTGCAACAAGAAACGTTACTACACCTATAGCGGTAGTTTTACCTTTGCGCCTCTCACTAATCTGTTCCCTTATGTTATCAGCATGTATTTTTAACAATTGAAGCATTTGAATAACTTCAGCATCACTTGCCATAACGTGATTATCCTGAGCTCTTTCATTATGTAGTTTATTATTTTTTGCTAACATCTCTCTAAAGAAGCTGAATTTACGTGCAGCATCAGTAGTTTTATTTAATTTCCTATACTGGCTTATTGTCAAATATCCTGTCCAGATTGTTCCGATTCCATTAAGGCATATAACTAAAAGTGAGCCTTCCAATCTGACATCTGCAAATACTGGTAATTGAATTTCTTCCGTTTTTGTTCTAGTCTGAGCTGGTTCTGGAGTACCTAAAGTAACTGTTCTGGCTTCATGAGGATCCTGTATACCCCTAGCATCAACAATTGCAGTCTCACGCCTCGGAACTGGTGTGAGCGATCTTCTGGGTGATGGTACTGGTTGGTCTAATATAAGTTCATCTTCTTCTGGTGCAACTGTATCTGGCCCAGGCGGTGGAGTAGCTGCCATCCATGGTCGTGGGAAATCTGTCGTAGTAGTTCGTGGTCTCGCTCTTTCTTTTTGTTTTTTATCTTCTTCAGTTCTAATACGAGCTTCAGCAGCATCAGCAATTTCATTAAATCTTGGGTGCCTTCCAATTAAGCGTAATACTCTATCAACATCTTCAAGTTCTACGATTACATTTCGTAATAGAATGTCACTTGCACTCAGTCCGTCATCAGCAGTTCCAATTCTTTCTTTTCTTAAACGGACTATAACTGAATCCGGTATTTTAACGCCTTGATCCTTTCCTCTTGTTCTTAGGTAAAAATCCACATCAGTAGTAGTTTCTAAAGTATATCTTGGTCCAGAATGTTCTATTGTTCCGGTACTGGCTACGATCCAGTTACCCCTATTGTTTCGTAATGTTACGCTAAATCTCCCATCGCAATCATAACAGGTCGTTTCCAGTGTCATCTCATCTTTTTTATCTGTGTGGTCAAGTTCAGGGTTGATAAATTTTTTATGTTGACAATATACGCATGCAACTTCAATATCTGTTATTGCTTCAAAAACCATAGTATCATTGGTATCAACTTCCGGTTCTTCTGTC
>JACPAS010000090.1 GCA_016180665.1 Microcaldota archaeon | reverse complement strand
TGGAAGTGGAAAAACTACTTTAACTTATGGTTTACTGCTTGATAAAAAATATAATTTCATGACTGATGACTGGTCTTTTGTAAGAGTATTGGAAAACGATATTCTAACTTTTTCATCTGAAAAAAACTCTTATATTAGGGAGGATCTTGCGCAAATCTGGCCGCAATTCAGGGAGAAGCTCGATAAAATAAAAAAAGATAACAAAGGAAGGGCAATTGTAGATATTAGAAGAATATTTGGTGGAGATAGAATAAGGGAAAGGTCAACTCTAAAAGTGATGGTATTGTTAATGAGAGAAAAGGGAAAACCACCACTGAAAAAAGTCAATGCAAAAGAAGCACTTCAGTTTATGCTGAAGAATGATTTTTGCAATCCCCATCAGCTAATTAGAAATAAGAGGAAATTAGAGGAACGAAAAGACTTCTTTTTTGAATTGTTTAACCGTGTTCCTGTCTATATACTAAACACAATTGAAACGCCTAAAGAATCATTGGACAGGCTAAAGAGTTTAATCAGTTAAGCATAACTTGGAGCAGTGATCATAGAAACTGCGGTTGATATTTCAGAACTGCAACCGCTACAAAAATCTAAATAACCATTAGTTGAATTTAAAACTCTCATAACTGCTTGAACTATGTCTGGATCACGCATAACACATGAATCTACTTCGCAAGTTTTGTCTGGTGGAACACCTAAAAGATATCCTATTCCGCGTCTTAAAGCAACTTCAAGAGACCTTTCCTTTACGTTAGAATCGTGAACATCTGCAGATCTTGAACTTGAGACAACAACACCTCTTCTAAAACCACCTAAGACAGATACGGGTGTTTTATCAACTGTATCCATTTCGGTATCAGAAAGTGTGCGTTTGAAGAGTTTGGCATCTGTAATAACAACAGGATAGATTGGCTCCACTGATCTAAACAAACCAGCCAGAATTTCCATAACTGTATGGTATGGGAAATCAGAATCTCCTATGACAAGTTCTCCTTTAGCTTCTAATGCTTTTCTAACTGATCTTGGGTTTTTTAAATCACCGAGAACTCTACTTAAACCGCGAGGATCAGTTATAACGTCGACCTGAACGTCAAATCTAGCTAAACTTCTGGCAACAGATTCAATTGGTCTTGATCCCCATTTAGGGGTAGTGGCAGATATCAATGCTACTCTAAGGTTATTTGAACCTTTTGATATAAAAGAAGACATGATAAGACATTACCTAAAACAGTTTTTAAAACTATCATTTATTCCACTTATTATTCCAAATAAGAACCCCTAAAGAGAAGGTTATTAGAAGGAGTCCAGATATTAGATGGGTATTGTGATCCGCATATGAAAAGCCAACTTTTATGTGAATTGAATGTGGGGCAAGAAAAAGGAATAAACCAACAAGAAGAATCATTACTGATATAAGATCTATTTGATTATATTTGACGGAAGCAGTCTTGCGCAAACTTCTCTTCTTGTACATTAAATCATCTAGAATAAAAATATAAAAAATAAAGAAAAAAATTAGCCAGCAGTTGTTGCTGTTGCAATAAAGGTAACTTCTTTTGCACCTACATCTGTATAATCAGAATGGTCATTCTGCTGCATCATTACCTTTACTGTGTGTTTACCAGGTAATACTCCAGTTACTTCGCATGTATCAGAAGCACATGGAATGTAATTCCCACCATCTAGGAAGAGATGGAAATGACCCTGATTAGCAACATTGCTCTCACTTGGAGCGACAACTGTGAAATATTGGGATGACATTTGGACCATTAAGGTTCCTGCTTTTACGGCTTCATCTGCTTTTGGAGAAACTATCTCAAATGAAGGGGGTGTAGTAACTTTAATTTTCACAGATTTTGGCTCTGCTGCATAGTCTGAATGATCGTTCTGTTGGATCATTACTTTTATTACATGTTCACCTGGACCAACAGCTGGAACGGTGCATGTTTTTGAAGCACATGGAATGTAATTCCCATTATCCAAGAATAGGTGGAAGTGACCCTCCCCTGCTACGTTTGTCTCAGAGGGATCTACGACATTAAGATCTTTAGTTTCAAGTGAAACCTGAACATCACCCATATCAAGTTCTTGACCTGGCAGTGGTGAGCTAATCCAAAAATCAGGTTTTGGATTTTCTTTCATTGCTTCTACTGGTTTTTTATCTTCAACTTTTGTTTCCTGAGCTGGCTGAGTACAACCTGCTAAGAAAAGCATTAATACACATGCAAATACCAACATTTTCATTTTATCACCTAGCTTTTTATGAATATTAGTTTTATAAATACCTATTTGAACTTGCGTTGAAGGGCAAATCTTGTGTCAGAGCTGAAATTGGTTCAATTCTCCCTCTTTTTTCTTAACTAATTTCTCAGTTTCAAAAATAAAGAATTCTCCTGTAAATGAGATTGTGCCTCTTAGTAAATGACCAGTCTTGGAAGTGTGATT
Organism: Microcaldota archaeon; assembly: GCA_016180665.1. Classification (GTDB taxonomy): domain Archaea; phylum Micrarchaeota; class Micrarchaeia; order Anstonellales; family Bilamarchaeaceae; genus JACPAS01. The sequence goes on along the minus strand of JACPAS010000090.1, from coordinate 1,445 downwards.
AGAGAGACCTAAACAAACATGCATGTGTATTAAAGGTTCTCCGTCTTTTACTGCAATATTTCCAGAAGCAGAAACTAACTCCATTGGCTGATTGACAGTTTCTTCATTGAAAATAAATTTTTCACTGTTTTTTACTGAGTAGAGTGTGGCTTCTGAGAGGGCGCCGATTCCCTGAACTGTGCCACCTTCGATTTTATTCTGCTTGCAAAAATTAGAAATTGATGCAATAACTTCTTCGCCTCTTTCTAATCTAATAACAAATATTCTTTTTGGCTGAATTTGATTAGATTTCATAAGGTTATTCTTTAACCAAATTCTTTTAAAGTGAAACTTCTATATTTATTAGGTAAACCTAAAGATTTAGTTAATGGAATTAATATAGAATGTTGAATTAAGTATAGAAGGAGATGCTTATGACTGAACAACTTTTAGTAGGAGATTATAAATACGGCTTCAAAGACGATGTAGAGTATAAATTCAAAACTGCCAAGGGGATTAACCCAGAGATAGTTAGAATCATTTCAAAGATAAAAAACGAACCAGAATGGATGACTGAATTTAGATTAAAATCTTATGAAACCTTTATGAAAAAACCAATGCCAAACTGGGGTGCAGATCTTTCAGAAATTAAGTTTGATGAGATTATTTATTACGCAAGATTATCAGACAATAAAGAAAAAAATTGGGGGGACGTACCTGATAAGATAAAAGAAACGTTCGATAAGATTGGAATTCCTGAAGCGGAGAGAAAATTCTTGGCTGGTGCGAGTGCGCAATATGATAGCGAGGTCATATATCACAACATAAGAAAGGAATGGGAAGACCAAGGAGTTTTGTTTACAGATATGGATACTGCACTTCAAAAATACCCAGAGATCGTGAAGAAATATTTTGGGACCATTATTCCTTATACTGATAATAAATTTGCAGCTTTGAACAGCGCAGTCTGGTCTGGAGGGTCTTTTATTTATGTTCCGAAAGGCGTGCACGTAAAAATTCCTCTTCAGGCTTATTTCAGAATAAATGCCGAGAACGTTGGGCAGTTTGAACGGACGTTGATTATTGCTGATGAAGGTTCATCCGTACATTATATAGAGGGGTGCAGCGCGCCGATTTATACTGCCGGATCTCTTCATTCAGCAGTAGTTGAATTAATTGCGTTCAAAAACTCAAGAATCAGGTATACCACTATCCAAAACTGGTCAAATAATGTTTTTAATTTAGTAACCAAGCGTGGAGTTGCTTATGAAAATGCAACAGTAGAGTGGGTTGATGGAAATATCGGTTCAAAGGTAACTATGAAATATCCTTGCGTGATATTAAAAGAACCTGGAGCAAAAGCAGATATTTTAAGTGTAGCATATGCTGGAAAAGGACAGCATCAGGATGCTGGTGGAAAAGTAGTTCATCTTGCTCCAAATACTAGTTCAACTATTGTTTCAAAG
>JACPAS010000089.1 GCA_016180665.1 Microcaldota archaeon | reverse complement strand
CTCTTTCTTTTCTTCCTTCTTGGCTTCTGCTGGTGCTCCGCTAGCTGCTGGTGCTGCTGCAACTGCTGCATTTTTGAGCAAGTCCTCAAAATTAACTCCGTGGACTGCATCTGCAACAACTTTTGCTTTTGCCTCGTCTACCTCTACACCTGCAGATTTCAGAAGATGTGTTAAAGAGTCTTTGGTAACCTCTTTTCCTGCTCCATGCAATAAAAGCACAGCGTGCAAATATGGATCTACTTTAGTTGTCATAATTTTCACCTTCACAAGCCTTTTTCTTTCATGTCGTGAACGACGCTTCGTTCATGAGCATGCTCCTGATCGTTGCGACGATCATGACATGAGGCTTTTAATTCGAAAAGGCTGGTGTTTACCCAAAATCCTATTTTTCTTAGGTATCACTCTCTACCCTTCCTTATTTTTTTCTAATCCAGAAAGAGCCATCCCCTGCCTTGCTGCAGAGGTGAGAAGCAGCTCTATTGTGGATTTTGAATATAAATTTCCATTTAAGCTAACGTTTCTTGCCTGAGTAAATGCATCAACCAGCTGTTGTACTTCAAAATCAAGTAATTCCTTACCATAAAAATACTCCCCGTCAGATGCAAACAATAAATTCACTGAAACCTCAAATGGCATGATGTTAAGTTTCTGAAGTGCCTTAACCTTTGGTTCAGTAATAGCTTCCCCTGTTTTTGCAACCACTGAAGCCTTAGCAATTACTATTTTTCCACCTTTTATTTGCACATTTAAACCAGCTGTTTTTAATTCTGATAATGCAGGACCAGGTGGTAAATCTGTTTCTCCTTCAGGGACAACAATCTCAAATGGTGCAATTTCACCGGTTTTTGCTGCTCTTTTTTTCTTGTTTTCTCTGAAAAATTTGCTCAACTGGTAAGGTGTTAAAGTTGTTAATAATAAAGCTACTGGTTTATTTAGTTCATCCTGTTTTTTCTTAAGATCTTTATGGTGTTCGAATACCCTTTCCATTATTGCTCTTTTAGCTACGAAGACCTTTCCGCCTTCTTCTCTTATTCTTTTTCTAATTGACTGGAATAATGCATCCGGAAGAAGTCTAAGATCAATTAATGCAACTGTAGAATAATTCTTCAATTCTTTTTTTATTTCATCTACTCTTTGTATCTTCTGCTTAACAGATTTTTTTTCTGGATTTGCTTTATAAACTTCCTTCTTCTTCATGAAAATCACATCACTCTAACTGGTTTTCCCATTGTCATTTTTACAAATACCGATTTTATATTTGCCTCGGTTGTTTTTCCAGTTATCACGTCATAAACTGCTTCAATGTTTTCCACAATATCTTTTGTATCCATATTCTCTGTGCCTACAAATGCTTGCGCAACAGGTAGATATTTACCTTTTGAAACTATCCTTACTCCTTTTTTGGATTTGTCCATTAATTCAACAATATTGCCAGTTATAGGTTTAGGCAGTTTACCTCTTGGTCCCAAGTATTGACCCAAAGATTTTGCTACCTGCCCCATCAAATTCGGCTGGCAAACAAGAACATAATTATTAGCCAGGTCTTTTAATTTTTCCTGGGCTCCGTAGGATGCTATTTCATTAGGTCCAATAACCAAATCAGCATTTGCTTTCTTTGCCTGATTTCCTATTGCTTCTTCTGCAATTACTGCGATCTTCGGTTCTTTTCCTCCTTTTCCTTTTGGAAGAGGAATATCAAGATTAAGCCTGTTTTCTGTTTTTGAGAAATTAATGCCCCTGAAGTTTACAATTAGCTCTACGCTCTGGGCGAATTTTTTCTTTCCCTTCTCTTCCAATACTTTAGTTACTGATTCCAATAATTTCTTTTTATCCATAATAATTCCCTCCTAATCCAAAGATTAGTTCTTACGGGTTGAACATAATTTAACTAGAGTTCACCAACTCTTCGTTTGGCTTTCCTCTTTAATCTCTTGCGCTTTTTCTTTACCCATTTCCAGCGCATTCTATTTTTTTTCTTCCATTTTCTCGGTCTTGAACCCATGAATATCACTCAAAAGTTTAACTCAATGAAATCTTAACAGATACTGTACTTGGTACCCTTATTCTTAATATCTGTTTTATCAATTTCTCGTCCCCTTCAATATCAACCAATCTTTTAGAAATTCTTTTTTCCCAATGTTCATAAGTATCCGAACCATCTCCACAAGGAGTCTTTCTGCAGCTTATCTCTAATTTTTTCCTTGGCATCCTTACCGGTCCTATCATAGTCATGTTTAATGCAGTTGTTAGTTCTTTTATTTGTGCAACTACTGGCTCCAGGTCTCCTGGTTTTTCGCCTTCAAGTAGAATTCTAGCTTTACTCATCTTAAAACCTCAAAGAACATTACTTCTAATATGACATTTAATCTAACCAACTAGAAGATAGAAGATAATATTGGAATGAAAGGTATTTAAAGCTAGTTTTTTAAGTTGTTGGTCTGAAATAATAATTAATATTTTGGTGCTTTTTATGAAATTCAGAACTCATTATGTTTCAGAAGCTAAAAAATCAGTTGGCAAAAAGGTCAAGGTTGCAGGTTGGGTGCATGATATTAGAGACCTGGGCAAACTCAAGTTCATCATATTACGGGACAAAACAGGTATTCTCCAAATCCTTCTAAAGAAAGGTCTAGTTCCAGATGCAGTCTTAGATAACTCAAAAGTGAATAAAGAGGATGTTGTTCTTTTTGAGGGAGAAATAAAAGAGAATAAAATTGCTCCAGATGGAGTTGAACTAGTTCCAACGAATTTTGAACTTTTAAATAAAGTCGAGCAGAAATTGCCGGTAGATCCAACAGATGCGGTTCCAGCAGAACTAGATACAAGACTTGATTATCGCTATGTAGATCTTAGAAGAAAAATCCCAACAGCCATTTTTAACATTAAATCAATTTGTGCAAATTCTTTTAGAAATACTCTTGCTGGTCTAGGTTTTACTGAAATTCACCCAACTGCAATAACAGGAGCAGCAACAGAAGGTGGAACTGATGTTTTTACAGTCCAATATTTTGAAAACCAGGCTTATTTAGTTCAATCCCCTCAACTTTACAAACAACTTGCAGTAATTGGTGGATTTGATAAAGTAATGATGGCCGTCCCGGTTTTCAGAGCAGAAAAACACAATACTACCTCCCATCTGAATGAAATAATCCAGATGGATATCGAGATGGGGTTTGCTGATCATTTAGACGTAATGAAAATACTAGAACAGGTTTTTCTTTCTGTTTTGAAAGAGGTAAATGAAAAATGCAGCGATGATTTAAAGAATTTAAAAGTTGAATTAAAAGTTCCAAAAAAATTGAATTCCTATACGTATACGGAATTAGTCGAAAGGCTAAATAAAGCTGGTTTCTATATGAAATGGGGAACTGATTTTACAAAAGAAGCAGAGAAGAAAATTTCAGAATTGCTTGATGAGGAAGCATACTTTATTTATGACTGGCCAACGGCAATTCGCGCTTTCTATTCTATGCCTTCTGAAAAAGATGAGAAAATCTGCCATGCGTTTGATTTGGTCTATAGGGGCTTGGAGATCTCAAGTGGCGCTCAGCGTATTCATAAAGTTTCAATTTTGGAAGACCAGCTTAAGAAAAGAGGTTTGGATCCATATGCCTTTGAATTCTATTTGAATGCATTTAGATTAGGTGCACCGCCACATGCTGGCTGGTCGATTGGTCTGGAAAGATTGGTGCAGAAAATTACTTTGCAAGATAACATTAGAGAATGCATGATGTTTCCGAGAGACAGGGTAAGGTTACATCCTTAAAATTGATGGAGAATCTTATATGGCAATTTTAGTAACAAATGATGACGGTCACACTGAAGGTGTTGAATTACTTTTACAAATAGCAAAAAAACTAGATCCTGAGTCCTATGCTATTATTCCAAACCGTCAAAGAAGT
>JACPAS010000088.1 GCA_016180665.1 Microcaldota archaeon | reverse complement strand
CAGGAAGTGCCTTGAGGAAAAAGCTGAGAGCCTTTCAGGCAGGGAGGAATTGCTGAAAAAGCTTAAGGAGGATGAGGAGATTTCTGAGTGGGCTGTCCGCCTGCAGAGGGCTTCGAGGAGCGGAAGGTTTGAAAATCTGAAGAGAAAGGGCTTGATATATATGAAGCTGGTTGTGGACACCAACGTCCTCATCACTTTCTTCTGGAAAAACTCGTTTTTAAGGCGGGTCTCCCTAAACCAGGACCACAAGTTCATATCTCCTGAGTGGGCGCTTGTGGAAATAAACGACAATTCGGAGCACATAAGGAAGCGGGCTGAGCTCTCGGACAGGGAGTTTTTGCAAAGCAGGACTGACTTGGCGCTCTTTGTCGAGTTTGTCCCTGAAGAGGAATACGCGGATTTCCTATCGCTGGACAGGGCTGGCTTGTCTGAGAGGGACTTCACAGAAATCTGGGATGATATAGATTTTCTGGCACTGGCATCAAAAGCCGTCTGCCCGCTATGGTCAAATGATGCAAGGCTGAAAAAGCAGGAAAAGGTCAGGGTGCTGACTACCAGGGAAGTTTTCCCATTGCTGACCTGACTGATGTTTATGCTCATAAGATGCTTATCCGCATAAGATTTACATAATCCGCTTATACGAAGTGGCTTAAAAGGAAAGGCTGATTGTCCGCCTTCCCCTGACTTTCCCCATGCCGCTACGGTCACAACATCAAAGTCTATCATCATTTTCATCATAGCAGCTATATTTCAACGCCCTCCTCCTCAGCCTGCCTGGCTATGGTCGCCTGGCTGTGCATTTTTTCATACTCAGCTCTTGTCAGGCAAACAAAGTCAACAGGCTTCTTTTGCACAATGTGCCATTCCCTAAGCAGAGCCGACATGTAATTGGCCCTGTCCCTGAATTTCCCCGCAATTACAAGAAGGTCTATGTCGCTGTGCCTGCCCGCAGTCCCGGCTGCCTGGGAACCGAACAGTATCATTTTTTGTATGGAATACTTCTTTCTGGCTTTTTTCTTGAAATCCCCTGCCATGGCCAATGCCTTTACCCGGTTAGTTTTCGTTTGGACCATTCCACCACCCCTTCGGCCTTATCCAGCAGCTCTTTTATCTTTCTTTCGGCTAATTCATCCAAAGCACTATGCAGCGGCTCCCCGCTAAAGGCCTTTTTTATAACTATCTTAACTTCTTTAGATAATAACCCAAATTCGGGTTTTGCAGAATACCATATCGCCTGGTCAAGAGCCATACCTGCCTTAATGTTAGCTGAAACTAATAAAAGAAAATCTGGGAGAACTGCCTCAACTGCTTTTTTTCTGGCTTCTGCTTTAATTACCAAAAACGAAGAGATTAGTACAAAAAGTGTAAAGTAAACAAACAAAACTGCTGCTAATATTACGAATAGTGCAATAACCTCTTTATATAAAAATGGGAAGAGGTAAAGCAAAAAACCATTCACTGCGGAATATAGTGAATTATCGTATAAAACTACAAGAATCACAAGAAGCGTTAGAACCGCCATATTAAGTAGAAAATAACCTGCAAATGCTTCAGGGGAGGTTTCAATGCCGGCTGATCTTAAATAGCGGCCTAGTGATTTAACCTGCTCTCTTGAGAAGAACCTTCCGAAAGATTCGTAGAATGATTGAAAACCCATATTATTTTTCACCGTCACAAACTTTTCTCTTATTTTCACCTTTCATAATATATACTTTGGTCTTGAACTCTCTACCATAGCAAGGAACAAAAATTGCACTATAGCAATCAATGCGAATACGTAAATTAACAAGGATGAAGTTAAACCGAACTTGCCTCCACTTATCAAAGAAAATAAAATTATTGCAAATGCAACTCCTAATGATGGAAGAATTATGCCAAAAATCATAAAGAACATGACCAGGGGGGTTAGTTTTTGACCATATTCTTTCAGTTCAATCATCTGTTCTTTTGAGATCTGGTCTAAAACAGCCTCTAGCGAATCTGCAACATCCGCACCAGAAGAAAGAGAATTTGCGATCTGAGTTAAAATTCTAACAAAAGCTTTAGATGGATTATTTTGGCTCACCTCTCTAATGGCCTGGGACAATGGAATTCCAACTGTTACTTTCTCAACAATTTTATTAAACTCCTTACTTACGTCTCCATACCCTTCTGAAACTCCAAGTAAACCATCAAAAAGAGGCATGCCTGATCTTAATGCTATTACCAGGTGTCTGCCTGCAAAAACTAATTCCAAATCAAGAGTTTTCTGTCTTTTCAAGACTAACACGTCTGGGTAAATCATGAAATAGTAGAATAGTAATATTGGATAAAGTAGAACTAAAGGAATTAAATAGAGCGGACTTAGGCTTAAACTAGATAAGAAGATGAATGTAAGAACCAAGAGCGCTACTGAGAGAAAGATTGATGAACCAATAGTCTTTTCCAAGAAATCCACTGCAGAATCCTTAGAATCTGCAAGTGTTAACTTCTTCTTTAGATCTGGAAAATATGGAAGAAAAACCTCTGCAAATGACGTAACAACTGTCTTTTTTCTTATGGTCCGAGCAAACGGTGAAACAATTGTTTTTTTTTCTTCTTTCATATTTCGGCACCCAGAACATAGAATTCCAATCGGAGACAGAAAACTTTGTTTTCTGGAATCACATTTTTCAATTTTTTCATAAATTTTCACTCACAAAATAATAGATATATTACTTCTAATTACCAAAATATTTATTTATCTGCTCCGCACTTAAACCTTTCTCTTTTGCCATTAATTTTCTAGCATGAGATAAAGCATCATACTTAGAGATGTGCTTTCTTTCATATTTTTTATAAGTATCAGGATCTTTTGAATGTAAATAATACAACATTGAACCTTCATCAGTATTGTTTATGTCAAAAAGAGCTTCGGAGAGGTTTAATTCACTCTTCGGAACTGGTTTCTCTTCTTTTTTCTCCAATCTCTGATTAGTTGATTCTATTACTAGTTCTATTGTCCTCAGTAACGAATCTCTAAGTGAGTCAAGCTCATCTTTATATTTCGCTTTTATTTCTTCTGATCTCTTTTCGCAAGCCTTTATAGAAGCTGAATCAGACTTATCTATTGAGTTTTTGAGTTTCTCTAATTCAGCAGCGTGTTTATCCAACAAGAATTTTTGATATTTGGATATTATTATGGGCAATTGCTGCTTTAAGCTATTCAAATTTGAGATAGTATCAGAAGCTGCTTTTCTTCTGGCTGCATCGTCAGTATCCGATATACTTAGAAGAGCATCACTAAGCCTTCTCTTTAAATCCTCTATTTTTGCTGTATAAGAAGAACTTATTGAATCTTTAGAGCTTGATAATTCAGCGAGGTGTGAGTTTATAATTGTGTTAAATAGATTTAGGGAGTAACTCGTTTCTATTTTTTTAGCTGATTTTTTAGATACCTCAGGGGCCACTTCGGGAGAAGGTTTTGAAAGAATATTTTTAAGAGTTACAACCTGCCTCTTTAATTCTTCTCTTTTATCTCCGCTCTTTTCTTTGAACAACTCTTTTGTAAGTTCGAGCATTTTTCGCTTAATTTTTATTTCGTCTTTTTCGCCAGCCCATTCTTGTTTGAATTTATCTTCAATTTCCTCAAATGAAGTTCGTGCAATCTGTTCTGGAGCTTTATATAATATTGGCGGCACAGCCAGAGGTTTTACTCCTTCAGTTATTATTCTGGATTTAGGTAGTTCTTGCTCTGGTTTTTTCTCTTCTACTGGAGTTGGAATAGAAGGTGGAGGGGTCGTAGCTTCTTCTGGTTTTTTCTCTAATTCCAACTCTTTCTTTTTATCTTCTATTTCTGGAATTTCAAATTCTTCCTTGAATGCTTCTGGTTTTTTCTCTTCCTCTTCAAATTTTGGGATCTCAAATTCCTCTGTTAATTCTTTGGTTTTTTCTGGTT
>JACPAS010000087.1 GCA_016180665.1 Microcaldota archaeon | reverse complement strand
CCTTTTTCTTTTGCTATTTCGTCTATCTTATCTGAGGTTTTCTCATCAAAAACTTCTTCACCACATTTGCCACACACTTCTGCCGGGAAATAACCCAGGGATTGACCATATAAAGAAAATTCTATATCTTTCTTTAAAATTTTTCCACCACACTCTTCACAATTTTTGCGTTCTATTTTCATTTTATAAATACCGTTTTTATTTTATAATATTCTTCACCTAATTGTTTATAAGCGACTTTGATATAGGCGTGCGAAGCCAAATAACCATCGGTTTGCTTTACCTTTGCCCCCTGTTGGATGGTTCTAATTATTTGTTCTTTACTGATTCCACAAATAACCATTTTTTCTTTAGCATGTTTAGTTAATATAATATTCATCTTTTTGAGTATAACCAATTATAATATATAAAACTTTTGTAATAATTTTCATTTCCCACCACAACCTTTTTATATAAATCACTTCTTTACAGTAAGTAATGGTTAATATACTTCGAAAAGCTTTAATTGCCGGCGGATTGGTTGCGATGTTGGGATGCGGGGACGATTCTGAGAATTGCGAAGTACGTGAAACGGAAGGTTGTGAAGATTTTACGGGGTTGTATAAAATAGATAATTTTAAAGAGTTTTTAGCGTGTAATACGCTTCCAGATTGGCAAGGTGACTTAGATACTTGGCTATGTAATGGCTTGACTAGTTCTGATGATAACAGTAATAATCCAGAAGCATGTGCAGGATATTCTAGTTGTGCAGACTGCGAGGGATATGTAAGCATAGAAAGTTCAGCTGATTGCCGTATGGAACTGACAATTCATGGACCAGGACCTTTTTATTTCTCCGAAGAACCCCAACCATCAACATTAAATAACTGGCATGACCAAATTCTTGATTGTTCGCCTGATGACAATATTAAAGGAAATCGTTACTTTGGTCATTCTCCTGCTTCAGATGATTATGTTGAAGCAATAAAATGTAATGAAAACAATATTCGGATAAGTATAGATGCTGGTGAACACAGTAATGGTACTTGTGAAGCAAAGCTGTCACGAATTTCCGGCGATATTTTTGAAATATTTTCCTGTAGGTAAATTTATAAACTTTTTTTAAATAACTAATTTTCAGTATCTTTTTTAATTATTCCATGAACGATTGCGACAAAAATTCATACTTCACTTATGTTTTCAAATTGATTTAAGCCACTAATTCAACTTCAAACTTTTTCTTACTTAAAGGAAATATCCTTAATGTGTCTTTGTAATGTATGTCTGTAAACTTAGTTATTTCTGGAGGCAGACGTAACACTAGAGAATTACCACTTTTAGTTACGTTAACTTTTTTTTCTAAACCAAACAATTTTCTTTTTTTTACTTCAGTTTCAATCTCTTTCATCATTCCGTCATCCAAATATTCCGAATGGCAGCTAGTACACACTTCGCATTTTCTCTGACCAAAGTCTATTCCGAAGAAATCAACTTGGCAAAAACTTTCTTTAAGTATTCCGCCACAACGACAAGGGTAATCTAATATTTTTTCAGTCATGGTTTGGGAAGGCAAGTCTCTAAGTTCTGTGATGAGACCTTTGAGTTTAGCTTCGCCGAATTCTTCATCGGATTCATTGGTGGCATCGATCAAGCCATCGGTATACAAAAGCAAAATATCCCCCTCATAAAGTTGGATTCTTTTTTCTTCAAGCACCATATTGGCAATACAATTTAAAGCAATACCCTCGGCCGTGAGCATAATCATTGGGTGATAATCTTTGGCTGGGATATCTACGGAAGTTCTAAGAAGGAGAGGAGGGTTATGCCCCGCATTGACGTAACTTAATTGATGATAATGGGTATCATAAATACCAATGAAAACAGTTGCAAACATATCTGTTTTTACAAGTTCAAAGAGCATTTGGTTTGTTTTTTCGATAATTTTTAAAATGTTTAAATCCATTTTGATAAAAACTTTAAGAAGGGTGAGGCATTGCGCCATAAAAAGAGCGGCATGAAGCGATTTTCCGGAAACGTCTCCAATGACAAAAGCAATTTTTCGGTCATCAATTTGAATGACGTCGTAAAAATCTCCTCCAATGTATTTGGAGGCTTTGTAGAGAGCTCCTATCTCAATTTTTTGACTTAAGGGAAAGGATTTAGGAAGGAGATTGGCCTGAATTTCTTGGGCGAGTTCCAGTTCACTGATGGTAAAAGAGGATTCCCCTGGCTTTTTAAAAATACGAAAAAGTTTTCCAAGTTTCGGAATAAATTCAGGCATAACTTTGTTTTTTAGGTTCACTTTCGGTTTCATTAAATTCTTCCAAGGCTTCTTTTTCTGTCGAGTGGATTTCAAAAATTTTATCGAAGCCTGCCAGAGCAAACACTTTGAGCACGGGATCTGGCATATTGGAAAATTTAATTTGTCCTTTGTTTTCTGAAAGTTTTTTATGAGCTCCTAAAAACACGCGAAGGCCGGAGCTGCTAATATAATTTGTTTTCTCGAAGTTGATGACAAACTTGAATTTTCCGGCGTTTATAATGGAGTGAAGCTCAGATTCCAATTTTTCAGAAGTAAAGGCATCGATGCGGCCTGTAATTTCTAAGACGATCACCTCGCCTGCTTTTTTGGTTTGAATGTCCATCCTTTCCCCCTTTGTTAGAAGTTAAAAATATTTATGAAACCGAAGCACGTTTTTGTCCGGAAAACTTTTATATTCTGCTTTTTCCGTCACACGTTTAATAAAGTGAATGCCAAATCCGTCTTTAGAGATAATTTTGTCGAAGGGGAATGAGTTCCCGAAATCAATAATTTCAACTTCAATCTTTCTTCCTTCTTTGTTCATCTGCCTATTCATTTGAATGATAAAATGATCTTTCTTCTGGCTTTCTTTCCCGTGGGTCATGATGTTAGTGCTGGCTTCATCAATGGCCAGTTTTAAATCATAGATCACATCAGGATTTTGACACCCCATGGCGTTGGCTGTTTCTTCAATGAAATCAGCTATTTTCGAAAGCCACTCTGTATCTAACTTAGCCTTAAATTGAGGCATACACGAACCCCCTCATTAGACTTTTCGGAAAGGTCGGCAAAAACATGAGTCCTCATTAAGAAAAAACTAAATTTTCTTTTTTTTATTCCGATCCTGATTATAAATGGAGGTAAGTAGGACGTTTTTTCTTAAGCTTTCAAAAAGGGGGGAATATGAAACTCAGTTATCTCATTACGATTGTAGGGATTAGTTTTTTCTTTTCATTTTTAGGAGAATCTAATTTGAGCCAAGCAGATTGGTTCGGTAAGACAACCAGAAAAATTAAAAAAACGCCTAAAGAGGTGGTGGTTTCACATCCCACAGCCACGGTTGTCCCTGTAGAAGATCCGTATGAGTGGAGCTATTTCCAAGATGTGGCCATTCTTCCTGGAACGGGTAACGCTGCTCACGTTGCATTTGCAGTCCGAAAAGGACGTTTAAAAAATGTTCAATACGCGGAGAATAGCAAACTAGGACTTTGGTATGGATGGCAAGATGCCAATGCGAATTGGCATGCCAGAGGTGTTTTTAGAGAACTGACGGATTACATTACAAGTATTCGAGAGTTAAATTTCCGGGCTTCGACTGTAGCCAATATCACTCCTGTAGATACAATGACGGCATGTCAGGATGAAGCAAAAAATTCCCATATTTTTATTCAGGCGTTTCAAGTGAGCCCGCAGGGGATGGACCAAAGACTGGTTTATGTGCGTTATACGCCACAAGGGAATTATAAAGTAAAACTCTCTTCAACATTATCAGATGACATGGGTCAGTCTATGCAATGTGTGGCCGATCCTGCAAATACCATTCATCTTTTTGGAGTAAAACGGTGGAATCAAGATTATAGTCGTATCGTCAGCTATTTGCTCCCTGCTGAAGAACAGACACGGCCATCTTTAACATTTCACATGGCCAGAACTGAACTTCCTCAAAATTTTGAGACGCGTGATTTTACTGTCTTTCGCTCTTCCCAAGGAGT
>JACPAS010000086.1 GCA_016180665.1 Microcaldota archaeon | reverse complement strand
ATTGCCAACTTTTTAGGGGCGTTATCCCACACTTCTTTTGTGTTTCTCTCTTCAATCACTTCTCTGCTTCCAAATAAACTCAGTGGACTATATTTATATAGCTCTGCAGCAGAATAAAATGAAACATCATGGAACCTTGCAATATGAGCGACCATCGAAGTACCGACTTTGTTTATCAAATCCCCTCTTGAAGTAATTGCATCAGCACCAACCAAACAGAAATTCGCATTTCTCATAAACAGATTTACAGCTGAGTCCACAATTAAAGTTGTCTTTATTCCAGCTTCTACTAATTCTTTCGCAGTTTTATGGCCTTGAAATAATGGTCTAGTTTCGCAACAAATAACCTCAAACTTCTTCCCATCCTTTTTGGCCTTCCTTAAAATTCCCGTAACCGTGGAAGAATGACAATGAGTAATAACTAGAGAATCTTCTGGTATCAGCTGAGAACCATAAGACATCAACCGTGCTGCATTCTCATCCATTTTCTTCAGTTTACCTCTGGCAACCTCAACCGCCATTTGTTTAGCTTCTTTTACAGACCTAAGATCATTTTTCTCAGCAACTAATGCGCGTGACACTTCATCAAGTGCATTTCTGGTCATTGGTTCAGTTGGTCTTGCTGCTGCTAGTATTTGCGCAACAGCCAATATCTCTGAATAAAATTTAGAAACACTTTTAGCCTTCGAGTCTTTTGCAGCAGTTGCTATTGCCCCAACCGCGGCCTTTGCCACATTCCTTGCTCCCTGTATCTTTAAGTCTTTTATGTTTTTTATTATGGTCTCTATTTTCTTATCCATAAACTAGACTACAGAAAATAGGAATATAAATCTTGTTGGAGTACCTTTCTCGGTGAAGCTATGTTTGAGAAATTCCTTGGAAGCGTTGCTATTGCTTTTTTTAAATTGTTGGTTGGGTTATTTTTGTCTATAGGGTCCGTATACATAGGTATACATATTCTGAATAAATTAACCGATGATCTAGAAGAATGGAAGGAGATTAAAAAAGGTAATTTTTCAGTTGGTGTTCTTCTTGCGGGTATTGTTCTTTCTATAGCAGTAGTAATTGAAAGCGGAGTAAGAAATGCACTGGAGACGATTACACCAGCAGTCAGTGTTTCTCTTCTCTTCGCTTCATTGATTGCTGCATTAGTTAAACTTACAATCGGCCTTTTGGTTGCAGTATTTTCTGTCCATCTTGCAATTCGCGTAATTGATAAGATGACTCCTGATATTAATGAGATTCAGGAATTGAAAAAAGGAAACATAGCAATTGCAGTAGTAATGGCATCAATAATGATTGCAGTTGCATTTGTGATTAAAGGTTCAGTTGATATTGTTCTGGATTCGCTGGATCTTAGCTTCATCTCTAGTCTAATTTAATAGGTGTCAATTATGAATAAATTCTTTGTTTTTCTATTTTTATTCGCACTATTAATATCTGGTTGCACATCAGCTAAAACTAATACAAAAACCGAAGTAATCTCACCAGAAATTACTCCTTCAGAAAAACCTATTGAAAAAGAAATTGTTTCTCCTGAACTAACTGTTGAGGTTGCAGAGGAGAAAAAATCCAATGCGAGTTTAGTTCAAAAAGAGAATGAAAGTTCGCAGCCAATTAATCTTGGTTACAGCCCATTTGAAAAATCTAAATATGGCGAAGCCAAATCTTCAGGAAAAATAATTTTTTTAGAATTCTACGCTAACTGGTGCCCAATCTGCGCAATTCAGGAACCAGAAATAGAAGATGCATTCAAGGAAATTAATAATCCTAATCTTATTGGTTTTAGAGTTAATTACAATGATGGTGAAACAGATGCAGATGAAATTTCATTGGCAAAAGAATTTGGAATCACTTACCAGCATACACATGTAATTTTAGATGAAAATGGAAATGTTGTTGTGAAATCTTTGGAATCCTGGAGTAAAGATAAAATAAAGGAAGAAATTGAAAAGGTTGATTAGAATGGGGTTATTCGATTTTCTAGGTAGTTTATTTGGTGCTTCTGGACCATATTCTTCAATTGTTGCTTGGGTAAAAAGAAATTACGGCAGTAGCTTCAAGTATGGCATGAGTACTGCAGAAGTAAAACAAAAGCTTAAGCAAATATTAGATGAGCAGGAGAAAAAAGGCGTGAATGAAAAAACCCTCAAGGGATTTGAGAAATACCTTCAAAATATGGATTACAAAAATTTGGTGAAAACCAGTGACTGACCTCATTTCATATTATAAAGATTCAAATTTTGATTTAAATTTTCTTGACAAAATAACTTTCAGACATTTTAGGTTTAAATTATTTAATGGAAAATTTGTAAAAATAATTGATAGAATAAGAAATTCTAATGATTTAAAGAAGCATATTTTTAGAAATAATCCTTCAGATATTTTCTATTCAACAAGTTGCTGGCTAGCCCCGGAGAAAATTGGCCTAAAAAGATATTCAAAAGATATCATGCTCTCTTCAGATTTGTTTTTTGATCTAGATATTAATGAAAAAATTAAAACGTTAGATGAAGTTAGGTTAGAAACAAGTAGATTGATTGATTTCATAAATGATAATTCCATAAAACTCAGATATATTGCTTTTAGCGGCTCTAAAGGTTTTCATGTTTCTTGCTATTCTGAGGATCTAAGTGCTATCCATTACAAAGAAAGAGAGGTTTTAATAAAAGACAAAAGAGAGAACTTAGTTAAAGAAATAAGAAGGGCAGGAATTGAAATTGATAGAAAAGTTACAGTTGATACTAGGAGGATAGTTAGATTACCCGGTACAATAAATTCAAAAACAGGTTATATTTGTACTATACTCAAACAAAAAGAACTTGATAATGGCATTAAAGAAATGTTTAAAAACATTAAGAGAGTTAAAGTTGTTGCCCCATTGAGCGAAAGCAATGAAAATAAATCTACGATTATTGCAAAATCTTATGTGAAGGATCGTTTTGGGGTAAGATCCTCACCATTCTTCTATTCAACTTTTCTTACTAACTATTCATTCAGTAATCTGTGGATTTTGTTTCTTCAGTTCCCTTTAAGTTTCAAATTTCTTACTCAGAGAATAAAATTAATTCAGCGTACCTACGAAGTTGGTGATGTTTATGTATTTAAAGATAGGAAATTCATCACTGCCATGTGTTTGCAGACCTTCCAGAGAAGAAGAATAGAAAAAATATTAAAAGCTGCAAAATCTTCCAACCTTAATTCATTTTTAAAATATGGGAGGACTTTTTTTAGGGTTGGCAATAGTGAATCACCTGAAGGAAAAGTTTTGGAAGGCCCGCCACTCTTTTCTGGCATAATCAAATCTCCTTATAACAATAAACCTGTAAGCAAAGGCCACCACATTTTTTTAAAAGAATTGATTAATCTCAATAATTGCGGCAATTTGCATGGTAAAGATCATGTTGAGATCGTGCATTCTATTATTTCTAATAAATGATCTTTTGTACTGCAATTTTAGCCTAATGCATCAAGCTCTTTTCTCAATGCTCTTTTTTCCAATCCAATTGCAAGTCCCGCAGCTGCTGCAGTGTCACAACTTAAAGCTCCAGACTCAACTGCTGCTAAAGTATTGCCGCCAAATCCATCTCCGAAAGAAACATTTTCAGCTGCAAACCCGGCATTTCTTAATCCTAACTCTGCACCATACCATGCTCCTGCAACCATTACATTTGAAGATTGGAACCGGTCCATCCAGAAGTTGCATGCTGCTAAGTACAAATCATCCCGCAAGTTGCGCAATCTTTTTATCCACGATTTTTCCTTAGGTGCGGAGCTTCTAACTTCTCTAACTTCTTGATTATTATTTCATGGTTAGCCGCGGTTTTTTGCATTCTGTCATGCGCGCCCTGGTTAGAAGCCATTTCAGTTTGAAAATCCTTATGTTTAGTCGCGATGCCGTCAACGACAGTAAGAATCTGATCTATTTTACCATCCATCTTTTTAAAATCTTTCTTTAATTCATTAAATTCTTCTTTGGTAACCAATTTATTAAATTGTTCAGGGGTTAATGGCATAAATTTATTTATGTATAGTAGACATATAATTGATAATAA
>JACPAS010000119.1 GCA_016180665.1 Microcaldota archaeon | reverse complement strand
AAATTTACAAATATCCTCAGTTACAAGGCTGAGAGTGCTGGTTCCAGAGTGGTGTTTGTAAATCCTAAAAACACAAGTAAAGAATGCAGCAACTGTGGAAATACAGTTGAGAAGTGCCTGTTTGAAAGAACACATAACTGTAAATATTGTGGTCTTTCAATTGACCGTGATTTAAACGCATCAATAAACATACTCAATAGGGCTACCGTTGGAATGACGGGAAGTAATGCCTGTGGAGACAGAACAGAAGTTCTACCTATGAAGCAAGAAGCCCATGATCAACAGCTTTGCTGTTGAGATTTGAACGTGGTAACGTTCAAACGGAATTTATTCATGGGTAGTTCACCTACTGCGTTTCAATAACTCTGGCAGTAATCCTTCCATTTAATGTGTGTTTTAAATCTTCATTCTCTTCACATTTTTCATTAATTTCAGGAGCGCATGAAACATAAATAATTTCAGTTTTGAATTTTTCTATATTATTCTTGCTTAATCCTCCAACATTTGGAAAGTCAAAAGTAAGCTTTTTTTGGTCACCACTATTAAACTCCGGAATGGTTTCTTCAGCACTAACATCTGCTTTCTCAGGGGTAACTGCAAATTTGCTAATTAATATTTTATATCCAAATCCATTAGTAACAGTCATATCTACTGAGGTACTTGTATCATCACCATAAGCAATAAAATTGCATGGTAAACTCGGCCCAAGATTACATTCCTCTGAAATTAAATAAGTCGGGGTTAATACTCCAGTCGAGATAATTGCCCCAATAACAATAACCAAAAGGAGCAATGCCCATCCATAGGTAGCTAAATATTCAATCGCAACCTGGCCTCTAATCCCCTTTGTCTTCTTCTGCATATCCTTTATTCTGCCACTTAAGTTTTTAAATTTAATATTCGTTCCTTACACATGGGAAAGATTGACTGGTATGATGAATTTATAGACTTAAAGTACATTCCATCTAAAGATGACCTTATTGTTTTATTCTACTTTGAACCTGCTGATGGCATAAGTAAAGAAGAAGCAATAGGACGAATTGCATCAGAAAGTTCAACTGGCACATGGACGACTTTATTCAAACTTCCTGCCAGAATGAAAAAATTAATGGCAACTGCATTTGAAATAAATGGCAATTTCGTAAAAGTTGCCTATCCATTAGATCTTTGGGAAAAAGGAAATGCTCCCCAGCTGCTAAGTGGAATTGCCGGAAATATATTTGGAATGAAAGCCCTAAATAATTTGAGATTAGTGGATGCTTCTCTTCCAAGACAATATATAAACTCTTTCAAAGGCCCAAGACACGGAATTAATGGGCTTCGGTCACTTTTAAAAGTTAAAAAACGTCCAATTACCGGTGCAGTACCAAAACCAAAAATCGGTTTCAGTGCAAAAGAACACGCAGAAATCGGCTTTGAGACTTGGATGGGTGGGTTTGACCTTGTTAAGGATGATGAAAATCTTACCTCTACTTCATTCAATAAATTTGAAGAGCGAGTAAAATTAATGGCCAAACTACGTGATAAAGCAGAGAAATTAACTGGTGAAAACAAGGATGCCCTGATCAATATTACTTCTGAAACCGAAGTTATGAAAAAAAGAGCAAAAATGCTTCATGATTATGGCTGGAGATTCTGCATGATAGATGTGGTCGTCGTCGGCTCCGCAGCAGTCCAAACAATGCGGAATGTTTGTGGTGATTATGGATTGGCAATTCATGCCCACCGTGCAATGCATGCGGCATTTGACCGTAATGAAAAACACGGAATGACTATGTACTTCCTGGCTAAACTTATGAAAATGATAGGTGTGGACGAAATTCATGGTGGAACTGCAGTTGGAAAACTAGTAGGTTCAAAATCCGAAGTTTGGTCAATTGCAAATATGCTCCGCTCCTCCAAACTAAAAGAATCGGAAAATTATCTTTCTCAGGATTGGGGGAATTTAAAATCTGCTCTGCCGGTTGCTTCAGGTGGCCTACACCCAGGAATAGTCCCAGATGTAATAAAAATTCTGGGAACTGATTGCGGTCTTCTTGTAAGCGGAGGAATCCATGGCCATCCAAAAGGAACAAGACAAGGTGCTATTGCAACAATGCAGGCTATTGAAGCAGCTCTTAGTGGAATGAGTTTGGAAGAAAAAGCGAAAAAACACCCAGAATTAAGATTAGCTTTAGAGAAATGGGGTCATTTACGACCAGTGTAAACATTTATAAATCTTTTCTTCGTATCAATTAAGCTTTCAAAAATTTGAAAGGACAATTCGGTTGCCCTGGAAAGGGTGCTTTTATGGCTGCCTCTATTAGACAGTTAACCATTGGTACGGTGTCTGGACTATAACTCACTGTACGAAATCCCTGTCTTTTAAGCTTGACTATAAGTGCGAAGGAGATAACCTTTAAAACGAGCGAATGGGTTAAGATTCAAATTTGTCGTCGTTTAAGGAACTTTCTTCACCGAGTCCAGTCACCAGCCTTTTGTTGTCATGAGGTATTTACACTCAAAAGGCTAGTGTTAATCCAAAACCTAGGTAGTCTAAGGTGACGTTCGAATGGTTAAAAAGAAAAAATCTCCCAAATTAAAAAAACCAGCCAAAAAAGTAAAATCCCCAAAGAAAAAAATGCATGATGAGAAACACTCCAGGGGTGCAAGTGAAAAGGGGAAAGAATCAAAAGTTCAAAAGCTAATTAAATTATTCAAGTCTCATTTTAAAAAATAGTTAACTATTTAATTACAAATCTACAATATTATTTAGGTTAACCTAAATACTAATTCAACAGATGATCTTATGCTTTTGGAAATCAAAGACTTAACTGTAACTATAGATGGAAAAGAAATAATTAATGGGTTTAATCTTTCGATGAAGGAAGGTGAAGTCCATGCAATCATGGGTCCGAACGGCTCAGGTAAAAGCACTCTAAGCTATGCAATCATGGGTCACCCTAAATATGAAGTAAAAGGCTCAGTTAAATTAGACGGTGAAGAACTTCTAGAATTAACTGCAGATGAAAGAGCGAAGAAAGGCCTTTTTCTGGCATTTCAGGCTCCACAGGAAATTAGCGGAGTAAGCATTCAAAATATTCTTCGAAAAGCAAAGCTTGGTGGCGAAGAGAAAAAAGACCTTGACAAATTAATAGAACTACAAAACCAAATAAAGAAAAAAGTAAAAGAACTCCAGCTTCCGGAAGAGTCCATCAAAAGGGATTTGAATGTAGGTTTTTCTGGTGGAGAAAAAAAGCGCGTAGAAATATTACAGATGTCTTCTCTTAATCCGAAACTATCTATTTTAGATGAGATCGACTCTGGCCTGGATATAGACGGGGTAAAAACTGTAGCCAAAAGCGTAAACAAGCTTGTGGATGGTAAAAAATCATTCTTAATAATTACTCACTACCCAAGAATTCTTAATTACATTAAACCAAATTTCGTACATGTAATGGTTAATGGAAAGATTGTTAAATCAGGTGACTTTAAACTAGCTAAAGAATTAGAAAAAAAAGGTTATGGGTGGCTAACTAGTAAAAAGGAGGATTAAATGAACGCCCTTTGAACTTAGTTCAAAGTCTATTCAAATTCCTGGTGAAATTATGAACATTGATAAGATCAGAGAAGATTTCCCAATTCTCTCAACAAAAGTTAATGGCAAACCATTGGTCTATTTAGATTCAGCAGCAACTTCCCAAAAACCAATTCAGGTTCTTCAGAGGGTTCGTGAATTTTACACAAACTGCAATGCAAATGTTCATCGTGGAGTTTATAAGATCAGTGAGCAAGCTACGGAAGACTATGAAAATTCAAGAAAAAATATTGCTGATTTTATAGGATGTAAGAATCCTGCTGAATTAATATTCACCAGAAATGCAACGGAAGGTATTAACTTAGTTGCTTACGCCTGGGGAGAAGAAAATATCAACCAAGGAGACAAAATAGTAATCTCAATAATGGAACACCACAGTAATTTAGTTCCATGGCAGCAATTAGCGATCCACAAAAAAGCAAAACTAGAGTTCATGGATATTGATCCTTCAACCGGAGAAATTCCAGAAAAGGAATTTGAAAAAATAAAAGGAGCAAAATTAGTAGGAATCGTTCACGTTTCAAATGTCCTAGGGACAACCAACAAAGTAAAACAAATTTGTAAATTAGCCTT
>JACPAS010000118.1 GCA_016180665.1 Microcaldota archaeon | reverse complement strand
GTTAGAGGTTTTACTCCTGCGTGTGCCTCAGCATCTCTTCTCTTAATCTCATTATCTAATTTAATCAAATTCTCCTGTCTTCTGACCTCCTCTTTCAATAAAGTAGGTAGCAATTTCAAATCCTGAGCTCCTTTAATCTCTACGCGTGCACCGCCTTCTACAGATATGTTCAAATCCTGCCTAATTGTTCCCAAACCTCGTGCAACCTTTCCAGTAGCCCTCATCAACAGTCCAATCTTCTCAGCAACTTCGGATAGATGTTCAGCATCTTTTATATCTGGCTCTGTGGTTATTTCAATTAATGGGATTCCCATTCTATCTAATTCGAATATTGATTTTTCTTTTCCAGTTTCAACAATTCCAGCACTTTCTTCTTCCAGAGAAAGCTGTGTAATTCTAACTTTTCCCCTACTAGTCTCTAAATATCCACCTAAAGAAACCACTGCAGTCCTTTGAAATCCAGAAGTAATACTTCCATCAATAATTATTTTTCTCATGACATGGACTTCATCCACTGGTTTTGAATGAAGTTGATTTGCTATTTGTAATACTGTAGCTAGTGCCTCGGTATTTATTTTATGAGGTGGCTCTTCATCTATTTCCACCATACAATTAGCTTTTCCATATGCATAGTATTCGTAAGCTTTTCCTTTGGCAAATTCCTGCTTGGATGCCTCATCAACTTCTCCTAATTCACTTAAAACCGGGTGAAGTCGCCTGGTTATTTTAACCTCTGGTTCTTCCCCTTCAATTAACAAATAAGGGCATTCACAGAAAAGTTTGCTTGTATCTAGCCTCTGGTGCAGTTCTAAGCCAATCTTCACATTATCTACCTTCCCAATATTTCAAAACTGATCTTTCAGAAATTTCCCCAACCATATTAGTTTCCATTAGCTCTCTCACTTTTTTCAAATCTTTTGTTCTTCCAAGAGCATGGCATAATTTCACATAAGCAGTTTCAGGTGTCCAGTCCATCCCGTCGCCAATTACTCCCGCATCCATAAGCAATCTTCCAGCAGTATAAACGTGCATATTCAACCTTCCATAAATAGTTTGAGAGGACATAACAACAGAAATACCAGAAGAAGTCAAACCATGAATCTCCTTTAATATTGGACTTGCATCCCTATCTCCAAACGGGTTCGTAGGTGCATTCCCCAAACCGGTTCCAACCAAAACCACGCCGTCATAATCGTCCAATGACTTGATTAATTTTGGCTTAATATTCGGATGTAAATATATCATAGCAACATTTGAGTTTATCTTCAAATCAACCTTCATTTCATTAGTCTTTCCCCGGATTGCATAGTCATTCAGTTTTTCTATTCTTTTTGCCCGGTAATCAACAGCCATTAATGGTTTCGTATTAATTGATTTAAATGCATCCCTGGTCGAGGAATGCATCTTTCTGACTCTGGTTCCGCGGTGAATGAAACAATAATCATCATTAGTAGTAGCATGCATGCAGATTCCAACTTCTGCCAAATCCGATTTAGCAGCATAGACTGCATTTAATAAATTCATCTCGTTCTCACTGCTCGGCCTGTCTGCACTTCTCTGTGCGCCAACAAAAATAATCGGAACTTTAGGGTTTTGAATCATAAAACTAATTGCTGCACTTGTGTAATGCATCGTATCCGTCCCATGCATTAGGACAATCCCTTTAGCTCCAGTTTTTATTTCTTTAATTATCTCTTCAGCAATCATCTTCCAGTGGGTAGAGTTCACATCTTCAGATAATAACGAAAATAATGATCGTGCTTTAACTGAGGCTATTTTTTCCATTTCCGGAAATGCTTTTTTAAGCTCAGCAGGGTCCAATGCAGGGTAAACTGCACCAGTCAAATATTCAACTTTTGATGAAATTGTTCCGCCGCAGCCCAGAATTGTTATTTCTCCGTTCGCCTCTTCCTTTTGTTTAACTGTTTCTTTTTTTTCCTCGCGCTTTTTTATTAGACTTATTTTTGCGTTAGTTGCGTTTATTCCGATGTTATACCCGTTTTCTAATTTAATGACCAGATTATCACTGTCATCTCCTCTTGGCATTAATCGACCATCATAAAATGAGCCGGAGGCTTCCAGTCTAATCTGGTCCCCTACTCCTATGCCTAGTGCTTTTAGTTTTTTTTCAAGAGATTTAGAATACATTTTACCACGCAATTAGCGGATTAATATCAGTAGTTAAATATAAAAAAGGATTATTTCATATAATATTTCTCTAATTCTTAGCTTAGACTTAGCTATGATTAGTATATCTTTTACTGCCTCGGTAGCTCAGTAAGAATCCTTTTGGATTAAGTGTTTCTCCTGGCAAAACGATTCTATTCGAAAAACCATGAGTTAAATCTAACAAAAAGATTCTTGTGTAATAGGTAGAGCACCTGACTGTTAAAACCTTTTTGTTCTTCTGTTTTAGGAGGGCAAAAATGTTTATGAAAAACCATGAGAAATATTCTCGTAGTTCACGGCAATCAGGGGGTCGGATGTTCGAGTCATCCTCGGGGCGTAGTGATCAATAGCAAGCGGAGCCCTGAGGAGTAGTGAACAAAGTTCACCCAGATCCTTGGGGTGCATTTAAGTTTTCAGTTCCCATTCTTGAGAAGAGGTAATTATCATGGAAAATAATGAAACATATACAAAACTTATAAATTTTCTCGACCAAAATAGTGCTCAGTATAGGCTGATTGATCATCAACCTGAAGGAAGAACTGAAGTCGTTAGCCCAATGCGTGGCAACAAGTTATCACAAGCAGCTAAATGTATCGTTGTTATGGTGAAGGTTGGAAAGAAAGAGACAAAATACATTTTGGGTGTTGTGCCGGGTGATGCACGAATCAATCTAAATGCTCTTAAAGAGATGTTCAATGGCACATATATCTCTTTTGCTACACCGGAAATTGCAGAAAAATTAGCAGGTAGTGTTTCTGGTACTATTCTTCCATTCTCTTTCAACCCTGAACTAGAATTAATTGTTGATCCATTACTACTGGAAAATGAGGAAATATTCTTTAATGCAGCCCGGCTGGATCGTTCAATGGCTTTGAAAACGGGCAGTTATAAGGAATTGGCCAAACCACGGCTTGAGAATATTGCCCAGTATCCACAGCCTACTTCCCAGTGATTATTTCCTGCTTTAATCTCAGTATTTTCTATTTTTTTGTAAAACCATCACTTTATGAATAATTTTATTGTTACTATATAAATGGATGAAAACAAGGGGTATTTAGACCTTATAATTTATTCTATTCTTGCAGGAATAGTTGGTGTATTCGTAAAATTAACTCAGGGTTTAGATGCCAATTCAATCGTTTTCTTCCGAGCCGCCTTTGCAGTAGTTTTTATATTTCTAATAATCCTCTTCCAAAGAAGAATTAAAGAACTGACAATAGTTGACCCTGTTAAGACCCTATTTGTAGGTATTTTCCAAGGTCTGTCTATTTTCCTATATTTCACTGCTTTACTGCAAACTTCAGTTTCAAATGCAGTTTTTCTACTCTACACTGCGCCTATTTTCTCAATAATTTTGACAAAACTCTTTCTAAAAGAACAAATTGAAAAAGAAACCCTAATTGGAATGTTCATAACCCTAATAGGCATACTACTAATCCTTGACCCAAGAACATTCTCCTCCAATTCAAACGAAACAATAGGTAACTTACTTGCGCTTGGAGCAGGATTCTTCTATTCTGCAATGACAATAACTGCAAAGCCTTTAATGCAAAAAGCTCCTGCTCATTATGTTACATTTTGGCAATACCTAATAATCACTCTTATATTCTTATTTTTCCTAAAAATAGATTCTATTTCAGCTGTTTATGATAACTTATTTTATTTAGGAATAATAGGGGTTATCTGCACCGGCATTCCATTCATACTCTTTATGGAAGGCATAAGAAAGATAAAAGCCCAGAAGGTGCTTGTTGTCACTGCTTTAGAACCATTAGCAGGGACAATTCTTGCATTATTCCTGCTTAAAGAGATTCCAAGTTTATTTACTATAATCGGTGCAGCGCTAATTCTTTATGGAGTTTATCGAGTTACCAGAAGGTAAAGTAGCCCTCATTAGCTGACTTATAGGATAGATTTAAAAATAGTGTGTATTATCCCGAAATTATGTCCTCTCGTACTACGACGTAATAAATTAATATTAAATTCTCCTTAAATATCGATCTGATGGTGTATTCAGATCTAAGCTCATA
>JACPAS010000097.1 GCA_016180665.1 Microcaldota archaeon | reverse complement strand
TCCGTCTAAATCTATATATTTTATTTTTTGCGATGGTAAGTATGGGGGATTAAAAACTATTAGTGTGTTTTTTGAGATTATTCTAAATTTTTGCAATAGGTCTGATTTAAAGAAGAGAATTTTATTTTCGTGGTTTAGCCTTGCGTTTTTCTTTGCCTGGCTTATTGCTTCTTCGTTTATATCCAGGGTGATTACTTTTTCTATATATTTTGCTGCCAAAATTGATAAAATCCCGCTTCCACAGCCAATATCAATTACTAAATCATATTTATTTTGTTTTAGGTGCTCTTCTAAGGCTCTTGCTAAAAGGTAAGAATCTTCTCTTGGAAGGTAGACTTTTTTATCGTCTGCTTTTATTTTAATTGAATCTAGGTAGTTGGTTTTCTTTTCCATAAGAGCTTTAAATTGGGGTTGTCTATTTTTATATGGATCCATTATTTCATATAGTTTTTAATTATATTACTTATATCTTGTGGTTGAAGGGTTTTAGTATTAGACTTATTCCTTTTCTTTTGGGCGCTTTTGTCTGCGATATTCCAGTTATTATTTATTTAACTGGTCTTAGTTTAAAAGGAAGGTTTAGTGAAATTGCAAAACCTATGCCTAAAGGCTTGCTAAAAACTTTACAGACAATATTGCACAGCATCCTTTTTACTATAATAACTTATTTTGTCTCCCCAAGCTTTGCAATTGGACAGACTATTCACCTTTTGGTCGATTTGCCAAGCCATAAAAGACTTCCAAAATTCTTTGTCTGGCCACTTAAAATAGGATTCTCTGGACTGTTTGACCACGTGGATTTTTACTTTTGGCTCTTTAGGAGAATTGGGATAAAGATTAAAAAGTCTGACAGTAAAAATTAATATGGGTAAAAATGTCTTTTATGAGAATAAGTTTGGATTTATTGGGCTTTTCTTTACTTTCTTTACTCTACCCCCTTGGGTTTTAGGATATTTTGGTGTCACTTATTTAAACGATTTCTTAATTCTTATATTTCTTATATTACTTCCAACATTATCTTTCACTTCCGGCATATTATCCCTATTCACCAGAGGCAACACCGCCACTTTAACCGGAGCAATTGTTGTTTGCTTAGGTAGCAATGCAATTGGCTTATTTTCAAACGACGACGAACTGGCTGAAAAGGTTGAGAAAGCTGGAACTCAAACACATGAAAGAGTATGGAGGATGCCAATTTGGAAAGAATATGCTGAAATGATTAAGGGAGATTTTGCAGATATTAAGAATATTGGCAGTGAGAGTGGAGAGGCTGGTTCAATAACTGCTGCAATGTTTCTGAAAGAGTTCGTAGGAGACACAAAATGGGTACATTTAGATATTGCAGGTGTGGACAACATTGCAAATTCTCATCCATACCTAGAGAAGGGAGCTAGCGGGATTGGATTGAGGTTGGTTATAAAGACATTGGAAAATTTAGCTGCTAGGAAATAACAAAACATTTTAATTTGTCAAAGAAATATTAGAGACAGGTGATTTTTTATGGAATCGAGAAATTTATTTGTATTGGTTTTAGTAGCCGCATTATTATTTGCAGGATGCACTGGGACTCAACCTAAACAAAAAATAGTTGTAGAAGAAGAAAAAGTGGAAAAACCTGTTGAGGAAAAAGTCGTTGAGACACCAATTGCTGAAACTTCTGAAGGCGTACCTAAGGAAACAAAGGAAGAAACACCCCCAGCACTTCCAGTAGAAACTGAAGCGGGACCAAAGGTTATAGAGGTTACTGCAAAACAATGGGAATTCCAGCCAAATCCAATTAAAGTCAAGCAGGGTGAAGTTGTAACCCTCAAAATTAAATCTATTGATGTAAAACATGGGTTCTGGGTTCCTGACATGGGGATTGAAAAACAGCTTAACCCAGGAGAAGAGATAGAAGTTAAACTCGACACTAGCAAGAAAGGGACCTTTAAAATGATCTGCTCATTCCAATGCGGGGCAGGCCACCCAAGCATGAAGGGGGAGATTATAGTCGAGTAATTTTTTCTTTATTTTTTATTTAATTTATTTTGAGATGATAGGATGGCAAAGATCACCATAAAGAATGAAATCGTCACGTTTCAGGTCCCAGACGGCGAAAAAGCATTGGAATATATAAAGAAGAATTCCAACATGCTTTTTGGCTGTGAGCAGGGATATTGCGGAACGTGTTTATGTTCAGTAGTTTCTGGAATGGAGAATCTTTCTAAAAAAACCGATGAAGAACAAGCGTTATTGCCAAGGATGAATGCAAATCCAAACCAGAGGCTTGGCTGCCAAATGCGAGTTATTAAAGGAGAGGTAGTCTTGGAGTATTAATCAAAAATAGTCTTTTACTTGTTCTTAACAATTATTTTTCCACTCATTGAAGGATAGAGCGGATATCTATATTCGTAAGTTCCTTCTTTTTTGAATGTATGGACAAACTGACCTGAAGGCGGGATCACACCGGAGGAGAATGAACCATCGGAAGATACTACAGTCATTGGACCTAGCGCTTTATTTGACCATTTTACTGAATCACCAACCTTAAGTTCAAGTTCTGCAGGCTTGAAAAAGAATTTGTGTATCTCCACTTGGTAGTTCTTGAAGCCAAATTTCTGGACATCCTTAATAATATAGAAATTAGAGGTGTCGAATATTTTGGGAATGAAAGATGAATGATCATTTTTGACTAGTTCCACCTGTAAAATATGATTACCTGGCTTAACATTTTTGAGCATATAGAAGTTATCCATTGTTTCAATTCGCTTTCCATTATCAAGAATTATATGAAAATGACCTTCACCCATTTCACTTTTAGTTCCTGGCGGCTTTGGAGATATTCCGCTGTAATGGAAAGTTATTTCAACATCATAGGTATCCTGATTGGTCTTTATTATTGTTGAAACAGGAGTAATTAGACGAATTGAAGGTCTGTCAGTATTATTCAAATCTTGTAAATTCTCGGAGTCAGAAAAAGAAATCTGCTTAGATGGTTCACCTAAATTTATACAACCCAAAAGTAGAAAAAAAGCAGAGATCATAATTAGATTTTTGAGGTTCATTCAGACACAAGTACTTACTTTGGATAAGACATGTTTTTAAGATAGTTGGATGAAAAATAAAACGTGAAGATAAAGCTATTAATTAACAAAAAAAAGGATTGGGCAGTTAAATTGGGTAAAGAGGCAGTAGACTTACTAGAGGAGACTGGGGTTGAGGTAACTAATTCTAAAGTAGATGTTTCTGTTTGTGTAGGTGGTGACGGAACGATTTATCACTATTACAATACTGGTGAGATAGAAGGTGGAATCCTAGCAATAGGAAGTAAAACCAGCAGTGTTTGCCAGATAGTAAATAATAACTGGAAGGATAAACTTCTTAGATTTTTGAAGAGAAATAAAAGAGAGAAACGGTTGGCGCTTACCGCAAGAGTGGATGGTAGAAGTTACTTTTCAATGAATGACGTAGTCGTCCATACATATGATTATAGGTTGATTAGATTGAATGTAAAGATTGCACGGAGCAAATATTCATTTGAAGGGGACGGGCTTATTGTTTCCACACCAACTGGTTCAACAGGTTATGCATATTCTGCAGGTGGATCAATAATTAAACCAACTGAAAAGATTATCCAAGTGGTACCAATTTGCCCTTACAAAAGAGAATTTTCTCCACGAATTATTACTGAAAATGAAAAAGTTGAAACTTCTACTGACCGTGGGGCGGATTTAATCATTGATGGAATTTATATTAAAAGGTTGGAAGGGGGAGAGAAGGCCTTAGTTCAACGTGGGAAAGATGTAGAATTTTTAGTTTAGCAGATGATCTTATACTGAGACAGAACGTATTTCTGTCTCAGTCTATACACAACCAAAGAGGATAAATTTAAAAAATAAAATCAGCATTACTTATTTGGTTGTGCATATGGGTTTAGTTTCTAGAGAGGAAATTCTCAAAAATGGTTTTGTTGAAATTCGGGTTAGAGTTGCAGGAATTATTCAAAGGCATAAATTTAATGTTGTTAGAGAGGAGACTCCTTTTGGCTCTGTTCCTTATTTAGTAGTAAAGGCGATGATCCCCCATGTTGAATTAGTTAGAATAGCTGAAGAGATTCAACTTCCGGTTAGAAATAAAGAAGCAACCGTTTTTCCAAAAGGTAAAATGGTTAAGGATTTTGCAGGACTTTGATTAAAAAAATTAGACTAGATCGAACTCTTCTTTTAATTTTTCAACTAGCTCATTCCCAATTCTTAATTGTGCTTCTTTAGTTGAAGCTCCAATATGGGGAGTTAAATAAATATT
>JACPAS010000096.1 GCA_016180665.1 Microcaldota archaeon | reverse complement strand
CAAATGGGTTAATCCATGCTCTTGGCTTAGTTTCAGTCCTTCTAGCCACACAATTTCCTGTAGTCTTCGTAGTTCCAGTATATGCTGTAGTATGCACGCTTAGATCATTGCTAGTTAGTAGACGCATCATCGAAGCTAGGCCTTTTCTTTACATTGGTCATGTTTCTCAAAAGTTAACTGCTATGGCGCAAGAACCTCCAGAAAAGGTCTTCAATTATTTTAAACAGCAATTAGGAGTTACGGTTGATAGACTTGTTGCAGAATGCGAAAACGTTTTATCCAGTCCAGTTATGCCAAAAACAATGAAACCAGAAAGGCAATAAATTCTTTTATTCTAAGACTTCATTATGAGAATTATTGCCGATCTCCACGTCCACTCAAAAGACAAACGCGAGGGGGATGGTTCCCCCTCTCATATTTCCAGTAAACTTGCGTTTATTGTCTCTCCAACTTCTTCGAAGTTGAAGATCCTCGATTCCTGATCTCCGATTGAAGCACGTTTGCTTCAATGGACCATAAAACGTTGCGACGTTTTATCGGTCCCCCTCTTAAGATTGTGTATAATCTATTTTACTGAAAAATCACGAGCATTTTAACATATTTCATTCTAAATAAATTTATGTTAGTTATTGCAGACCTACATGTTCACTCCAAATACGCTAGAGCAACGTCTCCTTCTTTTGATATTGACGGATTAGCTGAAGGTGCAAAAATAAAAGGAATAAATCTAATGGCAACAGGAGATTTTACCCACCCAATTTATTTTGAGCATCTAAAACAAAAATTAGTTAAGTCAGAAGAAAATGGTCTATTTAATTACGGTGGCCTCAGATTCATCCTCTCAGTTGAAGTAAGTCTGATTTACAAAACCAATGAAAAACTAAAAAAAATGCATCACATTCTTCTTGCACCTTCATTTGAAATCGCCGAACAAATAAATGAACGATTAAAAAAATACGGTTCTCTTTCTGCAGATGGAAGGCCAATCCTTTCCTGCACCTCTCCCCAGCTAGTGGAAGAATTAATGGGAATTTCAAAAGAGATACTTATTGTGCCTGCTCACGCATGGACGCCACACTTCTCAATCTTCGGCTCAAATTCCGGAGTAGACTCAGTTAAAGAAGCATTTGAAGATCAGGCAGACCACATTTATGCATTTGAATCGGGTTTGTCGTCGGATCCTGAAATGAACTGGATGATTAGTGCATTAGATAAATATACAATTATTTCCAATTCAGATGCACACTCAAAAGAAAAACTTGGGAGAGAAGCAAACGTTTTTGATCTAAGTGAATTGAGCTACAAATCTTTAACCACTGCAATAAAAACTCGCAAAGGTTTTGTTAAGACTTATGAGTTCTACCCGGAAGAAGGCAAATACCATTATGATGGCCACCGCTCCTGTAAAATAAACATTCCCCCCTGGGAATCTAAGAAATACGGAAATATCTGTCCAGTTTGCAGAAAAAAATTAACTCTTGGGGTTCTACACCGTGTTGCGCAACTTGCAGACCGCAAATTAGGGTTTAAGCCAGAGAATGCAGTTCCATTTCAACGTATAGTGCCTCTTCCAACAGTGATCTCAAAAGCGATTGGAAAGTCAGAATCTTCCAAACTAGTACATGAAGAGTATAATCGTCTAATCCTCTATTTTGGAAATGAATTCGCAGTCTATGAAGCTCCAGAAGAGCAGCTTAGATTAGCTACTTCTACTGAAATTTCCTCAGCAATAATCCGCGTAAACAAAGGAGAAATAAAATGGGTCCCAGGTTATGATGGGGTCTTCGGAGAACTAGTTTTAGATCAATCTCCCAAAAAGAAAGGAGTAGATAAATTGCAGAAAAGTTTGTCAGACTTCTAACCAAGTGCTATATCCAATGATATCCTTCAAGGGGACAGTCACAATTAAAACGTTGGCTTCCCTTTTCTGGTTCTAATCTAATACTCAAAATATTTGCCAGTTCACTTCTTACATGCGCATCTGCATGTAGTAATGAAACTCGTCTGTCTTCCGGAGGCAAGCTTCTAAGGGTTTTAATTCTTTTAACCGTCCGTCTAAAAGCAACTTCCAAGTGTTTTCTATATTCTAAGATCCCTATTCCACGTTCCTGTGCACATCTTAAAGCAGAAGCAGCGTCCATCCTATCTCTAAAATCAGTACTAAACAGTAATCCAACAATATCCCTTAATGCTCTTCTCATACTACCCATTCCTCTCTTTCTTTCAGGTGCTGTGAATCCCGGTTTATTTGGCTCAAACCATTTTCTTTTTGCAGTTAAGTCTCTATGTTTAAGTTTCATCTAAACGTCCCTCAGACTATTAAATACCATTATTTAAAACCTATTAAAAATGTTACATATTTAACTCCCTACCAATAAATTAGTAGTTATGGATGATCTACTACTATTTTTACTAAAAAAAGGTGCGCATAAATCTCCCGTCAAATATTCTACCACTAATTTAGCAGCAGACACAAGCATGTCACAGCAAAACGCATCACGCAAGTTAATTCTTTTAGAAAAGGATGGGTCGATTGAAAGAACCCCAGAAGGAATATCAATAACAAAAAAAGGTTTTGATGAGCTTAGGAATTACTACCTGGAAATAAAAACCGCGCTTGAAGGAACCGGAAAATTAAAAATTTCTGGAAAAATAGTAGAAGGTGTGGGAGACGGAAAATATTATCTTGGATTAAAAGGCTACCAGACAAAGATAAAAGAAAAATTAGGGTTCACTCCTTTTGCGGGTACGCTAAATTTGAGGCTAGGCAAATCAGAAATTGAAAAAAGGCTCCATCTAAGAGAACTAGAGCCAGTAATAATTCCTGGTTTTAAAGAGGGCGAACGGACTTTTGGTGATCTTTTCACTTACTCCTGCAGAATAGACCAAAAATTAGAAGGTGCAATTCTAATTCCGGTTAGAACGCATCATGGAATAGAAATTCTGGAGATAATAGCACCAGTGGAACTAAGAAAAGCGTTAAACAAAAAAACAGGTGATTCTGTTTCAATAAAAGTGACGTAGAAATTAAAATTGTTCGATTTAGTAAAAATATATGAGTTTACAAGCACCTAGGCCTGTTGCCATAAGAATTACTGTTAATCGTTGGAATTCGCACCTTCCAAACTATCAGCCTGCAATAGACCGTGCGCTTAAATTGGCAGAATCAATGGTCAAGATGCTCACTGAACAATATGGATCAAATGCAAAATTCGATTATGGCCCACTTCCAGCATTCTTAAGAACTACCACTGGTCCGGAAGTTTTACTTATTCAAATTGTTGTTCCAAAGAATATAAGAACTGTAGAGAGATTTTTGGAATATATCCGTATTAGAGATGAGTTTAAAGGCACACTTCCATTGCTGGATTCTGTGGATTGCCCTCCAACAGGGGGTTCAAGTGATCTGATTCTGGCTGAAGCAGCAAGAGGAACGCCTCTTTTACGTATAATTGAACTGTTAAAGCAACAATTCAACCTCAATGTAGACATGCTTGGTCTGGTGGCTTCAATGACGAAACTTGGATGCTTTAATCTTTGGAGTAAGAGGAGGAAGTTTACCATTACATCAAGAATTCCCAGCGTTCCAAAAATAACGGCAGAACCAGTAAAAATCCAACATCCAAAAGAAACCATGAGACCTAGATCAGATAGCAAATGGGGCAAATTATCATCCCGCAGAGATGCCATCATAGCGTTTATAGAACGTGCTAAAGGAAATGGTGGTTGTACAATGGCTGATGTTCTCAGCTGGCTCAAAACAGAGCATTCGGTAGATACAACCTATGGGAGTCTAAGTGTTACTTTTGCAAAATGGAGGGCTAGAGGCATACAAATTCCATATCTATCAGAATAATTATCTTTGATTCCAATAGGAATATTTTATTCACTAATTTATTTAAATCGAAGATGTATCATTTTCTCTAATCTAATTATTGAGGTGTATCTATGTCTAGAAATATTATAATTGAAAAAGGTTCTTACCTTCCAGCTCCTAAGAGGGAAGTGGAACTAGTAGAAAGAAAAGGCCTTGGTCATCCAGATTCAATAATCGACGGAATTATGGAAGAAATAAGCAAAGAACTGAGTAAAGCCTATCTAAATGAATTTGGCAAAATCCTTCATCATAACGTGGATAAAGGTCAGGTCTGCGGTGGCGGAACAGAAGTAGAATTTGGTGGCGGTCATTTTAGAAAGCCCATTTACATTCTCCTCACTGGAAGAGCAACCACAAAGGCAGAAGGAAAAGAAATTCCAGTCCAGCATATTGCCCTGAAAACTGCGCATGGATATCTAAAAAAAGCAGTTAGAAATTTAGATGTAGAAGCTGATGTTGAAATAGAATCAAGAATTTCAGATGGGTCTGCAGACCTTGTTGAGTTATTCCTAAGGGGTCCGAAAGTTCCATTTGCCAATGATACTAGTTTCGGAACTGGTTATGCACCGTTAAGTGATTTAGAAAGAGTTGTTTTGCAAGCAGAACAACATCTAAACTCAGACCCCTATAAAGCTGCTCATCCTGAGGTCGGAGAAGATATTAAAATAATGGGCCTGAGGGACAAAGACAAAATAAAATTAACAGTTGCTGTTGCATTTATTTCGAAATTTGTTCACAACATAGATGAATATGTGAAGTTCAAATGGAGAATTAGAGATGATTTAATATCTCTTTCTAAAAAGATAACTCAAAAAGAAGTTGAGGTATTTGTTAATACTGCTGATGATGTAGAAAATAAATCTGTTTACATTACTCTAACTGGAACTAGTGCGGAAATGGGGGATGACGGGTCGGTTGGTCGTGGCAATCGTGTAAATGGTTTGATTACTCCATTTAGAAGCATGACATTAGAGGCAGCTGCCGGAAAAAATCCAGTTAACCATGTTGGCAAAGTCTACAATGTTCTTTCGCATGATATTGCTCGTCAGATAGTAGAAGAAATTCCAGATGTTGAAGACGTAACAATTACGCTACTTTCTCAAATCGGAAAACCAATTGACCAGCCAAAAGTTGCAAGTGCTGAAATTATTACCAAAGATGGAAATTATGATAGAATTAAAGATAACGTTCATTACATAATCGACAAAAATTTAGAAAATGTAACTGAGGCAACCAACAAAATCGTCTTTGGTAAGGTAACTGTATTCTAGACCGCAGAATAAACTTTTCCATACATTGAATGATGTTCGTCTATTGGTATAACTAAGTCAGTTCTATCAATCATTTTAAATCTGTTTTTTTCCAGAAGTTTTCTCAAATCTTTTGGTTTTATTGGATCAGCACATTCTGCAAGGGTTCTCTCAAAGCCTTCAGGTAAACTTAATGATGGCGTAATAAGTAACGGGTCCTCCTCCAAGCTGACCAATCTTCCCCCTTCTCTTAGCAAACTTCTTCCTCTTGCATATGATTTTTCCCTTAGTCTCCCGTCTACAAACCATGGGGCGACATAGGTGTACATTGCAATATCAAATCCGGTCTCTTGTCCAGCAGGCATTGTTACTAAATCTGCATGTTGAAGAAGCGGTAAAACTACTAATTCTCCATTTCCGCCATTAATTTGCATACCTATACCTTCAAGTTTTCTTACAGCAATTTCCAGCATATTCTCAGCTGGATCCGCCAAAACAACTGTAAGTCTAAGTCTCACTTCTCTAATTAGTTTCAAATAAAATTCACGCAACAGGAATGCCATCATTTCTCCAGTTCCGCAGCCAACATCAATTATTCTTAATTCTTGCTTGTGGCCCCTTGTGAGAAATAAATTCAGTTCTTCGTATCTTCTTAGAAGTGCCTTCATAACATCATAATGAGCTGTTACAGATCCCATATGCTCATCATAAGCTGATTGTGATACGCCAGTCCTACTTCTGGCAAATTCATTGAATGCGCCAATAATTCTAAACCCTTTACCTACTCTTTTTACATTTTCTGGTGTATCCTTTCTTCCTCTTCTTCTGACCCCAAGTGGGGTGGTGCGTTCTGTTCTATGTGCCATTTGGCCTGCAAAAACTAGTTGTTTCATTTTAGAATCCTCATCTTTTGCTAATTAGATCTAACTATCCTGAGACGAGAATGTTTTCTCCAGTGAACTTCGTTCACTAGCTCTTCAAAAGCTTCGCTTTATGAAGATCGTCTCAATCTATGTTCAATCACCATATAGGTGTTGAACAGTCAGTGATCAGCAGATCACTGGATGCTGAACCAACTAAATAATACTGATTTGAAATTATTGGGTTTATATAGTTTGTTCAGTATATTGTAGAATATAGTATAATACTGTCTTCTAAACAATTTTAAAGATGCTGGCGCGTGAAATCTATGCACTTTAGTGTATCTGCTGCTCCAACAAAGTAATTCCAATTTTCTTAAGCAATTCTTAGTAGGTCATTTACATTCGTAAATGACAGCAGATCCCTGCAATTACTACAATTCGAATTATTAAGTTGGACGAGTATAAGATGGTAGCGCCGCTTACTAT
>JACPAS010000095.1 GCA_016180665.1 Microcaldota archaeon | reverse complement strand
CAAAATAACTCTTCCTTCGGCATCAGTATTCAAAACCTCTGCAGTCTTTCCATTATACATCTTAACTATATCTCCTGGTCTTTGTGCAGTTCCAGAAGGCATATTCTCAACAGCAGGGAAAATCCCCAAAAACCTTATTGGTAATTTTAATTCTGAAACTGCTTTCATCACCCCGAGGGTAATGCATGCACCTGTCTTATCATATTTCATATCCTGCATTCCTTTGGAGGGTTTTATTGAAATCCCGCCAGAATCAAAGCACACTCCTTTCCCAACTACTGCATAAAGAGGTAAATCTTTCTTATCTTTGTTATACTCCATTGTAACCAGAACCGGAGGGTTAATGCTTCCCTGTGCAACTCCAAGAATGCCGTTCATCCCCTTCTTCTTCAACTCCTCTTTCTCAAAAACAGTGACTGACAGGCCATTCTTCTTGCCAATCTCTTTTGCAAACTCAGCCATCCTTAACGGAGTGACAATATTTGCAGGCTGTTCATTAATCTCACGTGTATAATTTTGTGCAGTTCCAAGTGTCACTCCCTTACTAATCCAGTTTTCAACCCCTTCAATTGCAATTACTGCACTTTTTACATTCCATTCATCCTCCTTCTTACTTTTGAAGAAATTCGGCTTATAATTGGCAAGCACAATTGCCTCGGCAATTGCCTGTGCAACCTCTTCCTTCTTGAATGGCCTCTGCTCTGTGAAGACTGCAAATGAATTCGCTTTGATTCCTTTTGCTGTCCTAACTGCAGTTCCAGCCATCCTTCTGAAATGATCCAGAATCAATTCTTTTTCTTCCCCTAATCCATAGAGAGCTATCCTCTGCTGTACTTCCGATCCTTTATAATCGCCAGCATGAGCAAACATTTCTTTTGATAACACTGTGCGAACCTGCCTTGTAAAACTAAAACTTTGGCCGCTCTTCCCTTCGAATGCTTCTTTCTTTATTAAT
This sequence comes from Microcaldota archaeon, assembly GCA_016180665.1. Lineage (GTDB taxonomy): Archaea > Micrarchaeota > Micrarchaeia > Anstonellales > Bilamarchaeaceae > JACPAS01. The sequence continues at coordinate 4,520 of JACPAS010000095.1, read as the reverse complement.
TTTGAATATTCTTCCAGCTCGGCTGGAAATTTAGCCCCTTGCATTAGTCCAATTACCAATAACTCTTCATTTGCTTCTTTAAAATTCATCTTTTTGCCTGTTACTTCCATTTTTTCACCTTTTCATCCTGAATTCTTTATACTCAGCTTTTCTTCTGTAATCATTTTGGCCGCATCTTTTTTGCCAAACCCTTCCGCATACTCTGCCGCATCCTCACCATTAATATCCCTTATCCCGATAAGTGAAATCCGCTGAGCTCCGGTCAATTTACCAAAAATGGATTTTATAATCTCAGCATCCCCTCTTTGTGCAGCATAAAACAATGCAGTCCTTCCGTTCTCATCTTTTTTGAACTGGTCAGCAGATTTTGAGAGCAGTAATTTTACTATCTTTTTATTTCCTGCGAAGCATGAAATCATAAGGGGAGTTTTTCCATACCCATCTGTCATATTTATATCTGCGTCTTCTTCCAGGGCTTTTTCCACTAGTTTTATATCATTTTTAGGTCCTGAACCTTCCCACAGTTTTTCGTTTGCGTTCATTCCTTCACCTTCTATAATATAATAAATCCATTAAAATCAGCTATTATCTTGGATATATATCAGTTATTACTTTAATGGTTTATTTTTTATATTCTTTGCTTTTAACTTATACTGGGGTTAGCTGATGGGTAATTTTAAATCATATTCTGCAGAATTCATTGCAACATTTACTTTAATTTTTATTGGTGCTGGTTCAGTTCTGGTTAATGGACTAACTAACGGTGCATTAGGGTTAGTTGGAATTGCACTAGCCCATGGTCTTGCAATAATGACTATGGTTTATGCTTTTGGCCACGTTTCTGGTGCTCATATTAATCCTGCGGTAACAATTGCAATGTGGGCTACAAAAAGAATGAGTACAATTAATTCTCTAGCCTACGTTATTTCGCAATTACTCGGAGCTGCAGTTGGAGCTCTTCTTCTTTTACTTATTTTTACTCCAGTCAATTCTCATCTAGGTGCAACAGAAATTGCTCCAGGCTTTGGTTTCTGGAATGCAGTTGCCTTAGAAGCAGTTCTCACATTTCTCTTAGTTACCGTAATTTTTGGAACTGCAGTAGATAAACGAGCTCCCGTTGGATTTTACGGGTTGGCCATTGGGTTGACAATCACACTCGATATTTTAATCGGTGGCCCATTCACTGGCGCTTCAATGAATCCAGCCCGTTCTTTTGGTCCTGCTTTAATTTCTAATTTCTGGGAAATGCAATTGGTCCATTGGATTGGTCCGATAATTGGCGGATTAATTGCTGCTTTTGTTTATGATAAAATAGTGAAACAGTAAGTTACTAAAAATATACAAAAGTGAGCTTTATAATAATTTCTAGTTAATATCACGTTATGTCTAAAGATATTTCTGAAATGAACCTACGTGAAATTGATGAATTGCTTGATACTGATACCCCTCCGGATTCTCAGCTTAAGAGAGTTATTTCAAGACTAGAAGAACTAACCGCTATTAATTTCATAGAGAGGTTTGTTGAATCTCGAGAATACAGTGATGCGGTTGTCTGCGAAGCATTAGAAGCTCTTGGAAGAAATGGACGATTTAGCTCTATTTTGCATTGTTTGGAAGAGTCGCGTTCAAAAAAAGTAATCGAGTGTATAGTAAAACTGATTAGTGCAACATTAAGAGATGGGTCGCATGAATCAGATGTATCTTCTAGTTTCTATACTTTCATAGGTCGTTTTCCCCTTGAAAGTTTAAGGCCGAATGCTCTTGATGCACTTATAAGAGCAGTCTCACAAAGTGGAAGAGAAGACCTTATGAATTCTTTGATCGGAGTTATTTGTAGAGATATAAATGGCCGGGCTATTATTAGGGTTGCACAAACTCTTTTTCAATTAGGCAGGGTTAGATCGCTTAGGCGGTTATCGGAGGGAGACATTACGCCAGCTACAAAAAGAATTTTAGAAGATAAAATTCGTCAACTTGAAACTCCAGATAGGTTAGGGCCATTAAAGGCTCCAGCAAAATGTTCAGCAAGGCCAAGAAGTAGAACTAGATTAAGAAACTAAAATAAACAGATCAAAATATCTAATCTTAAACGAATAAGGCCACAAGACAAAAACAGTCGGAATTTAATATTTATTTACTTTATATCTTCTTCTAGTGGCGAATTTTATGAAAGTTCTTCTTATTGGAAACGGAGCAAGAGAGCATATTCTCTCCGAAAAAATAGCAGAAGATGCCGAACTCTATGCGGTCATGTCTCAAAATAATCCAGGAATCGCAAAACTTGCAAAAAAATACTGGATCTGCAACACTGAAAATCCACCGGAAGTAGCAAAATGCGTAAAAAATGAATCAATAGACCTAGCCTTTGCAAGTCCAGATGCAGTTTTAGCAGCCGGAGTCAGCGATGCATTAGAAAATTCCGGAATATTAGTTGCCTCACCATTGAAAGAAGCTGCAAGAATTGAATGGGACAAGCAATTTATGAGAAATTTAATGAAAAATTACAAAATCTCAGGTTCTATTAACTGGGAACTTGCTCAGAACGAACTGGAAGCAATTAAGGCGGTCAAAGAAATTGGGGAAGTTGCACTAAAGCCAATTGGTCTAACTGGTGGAAAAGGTGTAAAAGTTTCAGGAGATCACTTCAATACACTTGAAGAAGGAATGATTTATGTCAAAGAAGTTCTAAAAAAAGACGGAAAAATCCTAATTGAAGAAAAATTAGAAGGAGAGGAATTCAGTTTGCAAGTATTTTCAGACGGAACAAGAATCTCCCCGATGCCTCCGGTCCAGGATCATAAGCGTGCATTTGAACAAGACACAGGGCCAAATACTGGTGGCATGGGTTCCTACTCAACCGGAAAATTACTTCCGTTTTTAGAACAGTCAGATATATATGAAGCACATAAAATTCTAAAGGAAACAATCCACTCAATGAAAAAAGACGGGAGACTATTCAAAGGAGTTTTGTACGGTCAGTTCATGGCCACTAAAGATGGTGTTAAAGTAGTGGAGTTCAATTCCAGATTTGCAGATCCGGAGTCAATGAATGTTCTCTCGCTTCTGCAAACCTCTATAGTAGATATATTTCTTTCAATAACTGATGCTAAACTGGAAAATGCAGTTTTTAGAGACCAATCAACAGTAGTCAAATATCTGGTTCCAAATGGTTACCCGGATAAACCTCAACCCGATCAGGAATTAACCATAAATGAAAGTGAAATAAAAGAACTAAAAGCAAACCTTCTCTTATGTTAAGGGTTCGGTATGGCATCGATCCGACATTGGTAAAAATGAGCTAATACAAAAACGGATAGATCATATGAAAAAGTTGAGAAGTTATGAACAATAAAAAAATTTTCTTATTATTAATCTTATCAGGCTCTTTATTCTCAAACACTTTTGGACCTTCAGAAATAACTGTTAAGAAAACCTGGACTTTTGAAGGAGAGGAAGGAACTGAATTTGATCTTGATGCATTATTTGTAGTTAACAATTCATATCAGAAAGTGCTAAAAATAACTAAAGATCCTGGCTTAGAAGTTTTCTATGAAGGCGATGGTCAGGTATTAAAAATCCACTATAACGGAACTCTTGACTCTACTAAAAAAGTTTTAACAGCTTCAGCAGTTGTTAAAGTTGCCTACAATAAAAAAATTACAAAAGACTACCCGCTTGATCCAAATCCAATAAAGGGAGATGGTTATACTGCTTATGATCTTGGCATGTCTTCTAAAGCAAGACAACTTTCAGATAGCGAGTCCACACTTAGAACAATAGGCAATCTTGTTGAATGGATCCATAATTATGTTGACTACGATATTGATTATTTTGGCAATAACGTTCCTGCCCAAACAGTCTACAAAGATAAGAAAGGGGTTTGCGTAGAATACTCGCACCTCCTAATTGCACTTTCAAAATCTCTTGGTCTAAAAACCAGATACGTTTCCGGTCTCGTAAAAGGAGAAGACTGGCAGCCCCATGCTTGGGTCGAAATCTATTTACCAGAAGAGGGTTGGCTTCCAGCAGAACCTACATTTGAAGAATTACAGAATTTGGACAACACACATATTGCAGTATTTTATGCAGAAGATCAGAGTGAAGTCGTCGACCGTGTAAATTCCGTTAAGGAAATTAAGTTTAGTTCGAAAGAAGAAGTAGTGCCGATAATTATGGAAAAATCAGATGCTCCTCCAGTTGATTTTTCTTATAATTTTGATGAAAAGAGTATGCAGCTAATTGTGGATCTGGAAAACCCAAAAAATGAATATGTATTTTTCACATATATCGTTTCTTTCCCGGAAGATGTTGGAGGCGGAGATGAAACAATTCTTTTATTAGCCCCAAAAGAAAAGAAGATCTTTACCTATAAACTAAATGGAGGCCACTTTAAGGAAGGCTTCGTATACAACGTTCCAGTATTAATTGCTGTAAATGATCATGAGTTAAATCCGGAATTGGTAATAACAATGCAGAAAAAAGAGCCTGAACTTCCAGAGATCAAAGAACCTGCAGACTTA